>PLSX01000039.1 GCA_003165315.1 Acidobacteriota bacterium | reverse complement strand
TGGAATTGGAATGTATTGCCTGATGATTGCGAAGGCTGCGGGCGCGGGCAGGCTGATTGCCGTGGACGTCAGCGATCATGCGCTGGATACCGCCAAAAAACTAGGGGCTACGCATCTTCTAAACCCCAAGCGGGATGACATAAAGGCCAAAGTTTATGAGATCCTGCCCGACGGCACCGATTTCGTCCTGGAAGCGGCTGGGCCCATTCAAGCCGTTAACATGATGGTCAGCCTGTTGCGACGTGGCACACGGTGGAACATCTTCGGCATTACGACCCACGAAAAGATCGAATTGGATGGCGGGCTGATGCATTTCCTCGAGGCCCGCATGGACTCCAGCTTCTCCACCAATCCACTCGCCATGCAAAGCGCCATCCGCCTGATGGAACGCGGCGTGGTGAATCCGGAAAAGGTCATCTCGCACCGCTTCCCGCTCACGGAAATCGCCAAGGCGATCGAAGTGATGGGAACTCCCGGACGAAATAAAGTTGTGATTAATCCTTAGGGTTGACAGGTGCAGCGCGGACCTGCTGAACAGGTCCGCGCCGCATTTCTAGGGCTTGGGGGGACGGGTATCACTCTCTCCGGGCTTGCCATCGCCTTCCTTACCCGCACTGACGCTCGCCGTCTCCTTACTCCCCACCACCTCCACCAGCAACGGGGTCGAAGGGTTCAATGTGGGCGAATTCGATTCCACTTCACCGACAACATAGATCGGTTGCGTGACGGGCTTGGCCCAATCATCAGCGTGCAAGGTGAAGGTGCGTGTCGATTGCGTCTCGCTCACAAGCACACCATTCAAGCCGATGTTGACCACGCGAACGCCGGGCGGGAGATTGCGCACGAAGCATGGAACTCGACCGCTGAAACCAGCGCGGCGATCGACGTGAAGCGTCACCTTCACATCCTGCCCGGGCGCGAGAGTAACATGCCCGGTACCGGCCGTTACCACCACATCGGGTGGCGGGATGACGGAGGCAAGGGTAAGCGGCGCATCCGGGTTGGCAACTCTCGCCTGGTCCGCACCGTTTATTTTTGCGTGCCCCACAATCTTGAATGCCGCCGGCAGCGCATCAATGGACGCCTTGGCATCAGCCGAAAGCACGACCACGGTTGAATCCTGGCCGGGAGGAATGGTGGCGGGACTTGCCGTCACGCCGCCCGCCAGCACCTCGACTCGGATGTCAATTGGGCCATCATAGCCGCGAACGCGATTGGCGGTGACGGTGACAAACGCGGAACCACCCTGCGGGATGTTGGGATTTCCCGGCTCGGCGCTGAGCCGGTAATCAGGCTCGGCATCATGGATGGAAAGGCGATAGGCAAAGTCCTTCCCTTCCAGGCCGCGCACATCCTTGAGATGCAGAATGTAATCGCCATCCTCAGGCGCCACGAAGTCCAGGCGCGAGTCGGGCCCATAGCCCGGCCCGCCATCGTCATTTCTCCAGGTCAGATGATAGACGGGCAAGCCGTTGGGCGGAAATTCCGCGTCCGGGGGGAGAATCTCAACCTTATAGACAGGAGTGTTGAGGGGATGCACATCGGGCGAAGTCCCCAAAAAGGCCCAGCGCAAGTCATCGGCCCCGCGCAATTCCACGTCGGCATCGGGCTGGTCGGAAATGAATGTCAGCTGATCGAGTTCATCCCCAATCATCAGGTAATCCATCTCGTGGAAACCATTGGTGGAGAGCAGCCTGATGCGCGGCAGCAGGGAATCCTTGTCGAAAAGGGTCACGTAAGTTTCGTTCAAGCAGCGAAGAGTGGCACGGGGGATGGAGTTGCCATGCGCATCGAGGACTTCAATTTCGGAATCGAGTGGCGAGCCCAGCCTTGCGGCGGCAACGTCGATGGTGAGGCGCTGCCCCTTGCGGGCATGAAAACGGAAGTAGTCCTCATCCGGCGATGCGCCATCACCGCTGCGGCCCGAGATGTGTCCATTGATGGTAACAGGCAGTGAGATTGCTTGCGCCTGCGCGGGCGAGTTATTCGGCTCCTGCTCAAGGACCTCGGGGTCCTTGCCCACCACCAGCTTAACCGTGTTCAGCGACCATCCCTCATTGCCCTTAACGTTAAGAGGCATGGTGGTCCAGCCGTCAACCGCCTTGGGCGGATCGACCTTGACATCACGCACGTCACCCAGGTTGACGCCATCCACCGTGACGCTTGCAGGCTCTCCAGCGCGCACACCCAGGGGGAAAACGTGCGTGACATAGGGGAGAGCACCGGCATCGATGCGATAGAAATGCCCTGCGCTGCCGCTTTCTTCCCGGTCGGTAATAGACAAGGTATATTTCCCCGCCTGGGGCAACGTATAAGTCAACACTGCGTCGGCGCGGTTCAGGTATTCACCGGATTGCGCCAGCACATGCCCTGCGTCGTTACGCAAAAGCAGTTGGGATTCGAGCTTTGAACCTAAGGGCGCCGCCGTAACCTTAAAGACCAACTGCTCGCCCGCCTTGCCGTCAAACTGATAATTGTCCACCTGGCCGGGAACAGCAATCGTACCCACCAGCGTTGCGGGCAAGGTGGCGGGGTTCGGTTGCGTCTCCTCTTGACCCATGGCCTTTCCACTCGAAGAGACCTCAGGGAAAGCCCCAATGTCAAAAGGCATCATGTTCGCGGTTCCCAGGGGGGTTCGAATGCGAAACCAGTGGAGGCCGGGCTCAACATTCTTGGCAACCGTAACCTCGATTGTGGCTGCCTGCTTCTTGCCTTGGGGAACGGGGGCAGATTCACCAATTTTCACGGCGCCTTCCGGGACGTCGATAATCTGCGTTACCTTTGCAGTGATTCCCGGCGCATCGAAGATTACAGCCTTCAGGTCAGAGAGATTGCGCCCGTCGAGGGTAAAGGTGGCGGTGGTCCCGCGCTGCATGCCCACGGGCCAAACCTTGGCAACTTCAGGGGGAATCACCCGATTGTCAGCGAGCAATGGCACAGCCCACGTGGCCGCCAGCGCAAGCAGAGTTAATGCGGAGAGATATCGACTTCTCATAAATAACCTCGATAACCGGAGAGGCGGACTCAAAATCAGCGTCCCGCGCCCCGGTTCCCTTGACCCGGATCACTTGTCCCTTGACCCGTAGCATCAAACGCCACCCAAGGCCCCAATACTTCTTTAAACGACTTCACATCGTACAAGCTCAAAGTGCCATTGAACCGCCCGGCGGCCAAACGCGTGCCGTCGGGACTGACGGCGATCGCCTCAACCCACTCCGGCTGGTGATCGATCACACGAATCGGGTCCAGCGTCGCCGCATCGCGGAAGCGGAGGGAGCCATCGGAGGAACTGGTGATCAACATCTTTCCATCCGGCGTCCAGGCGATCGATAGGATCCCATCCTCATCCGCAATCAAGGAGCGCAGCATGCGGCCGTCATTATCGCCAACCTCCCAAATGTAGATGGTCTTGTCGTAGCCGGCCGCTGCAATCTGTTTCCCGGAGGGGGAATAGGCGATGCCAGTAAGACCGTCAGTGGCATCACTCAAAGTGTAAAGCCGTTGGCCCGTGGCAATATCCCAGATTTTCACGCTGCGGTCCTGCGACCCTGATGCCAGATGTTTACCGTCAGGGCTGAAGGCAACGGCGAAAACGGCGTCAATGTGGTCCTGCAGGTTCTTCAATTCCTGCCCGGTGGCCACGTCCCAGAGCTTCACCATCTTGTCATAACTGCCCGATGCCAGCAGCTTGCCGTCCGGGCTCCAGGCCACCGAGTAAATGCAGTCCTTGTGGCCGGTCATGGTTTTCAAGAGCTGCCGGCTCTGAACATCCCAAACCTTGATCTCCCCGCCGCGCTGGGGGGGGCCGCCCGCTGCCGCCAACATCTTTCCATCGGGACTAAAGGCGATGGAGCGCACATAATCCGCCTGGCCGGAAAGCGTGGCGATGGGTTTGCCACTGGCGGAATCGAAGAGCCGTACCACTTGATACCCGCCCACGGCAAGCAACTTGCCGTCGGGAGAAAACTTCAACGAGGCCACAGGAGAGACCACCGAGACCTGGGGCTTGATGTCGGGGATAGCCAGCGGAGCAAGCGCCTTGGCAGTCTCACCGGCGGCAGGCCCCAGCGCCCCACTCTCCACCCACGCTTTCAGAGTGGCGATGTCCGCCGCCGCCAGGGGGTCGCCGCCAAAAGGCATTCGCGGTTGAACCTTGCCGCCCAGCATCTGAATCATACGGCTTTCGTCCGGCTTGCCCGGAACGATGGCCGCACCATGCGCGCCACCCTTCATCAATGCATCGTAGCTTTCCATCACCAGCCCACCCATTTTGGCGGCGCTGGAATGACAGGCAAGGCAATTCTTTTGCAGGATGGGAGCAACCTGGGTATTGAAGTTGGGGGCGGAAGCGGCATAAACACGGGCTCCAGGGAGAACACCCGACGCCATCAGCGCCAGTGTCAAAAACCTAGCATGTTTCTGGAGGTTGCGTTTTGCTCGGTGTCGGGGTGTATTGATGATGAACTTCCTGGCCTTAGTCACTGGGTATCCCATCTTCCTGGCTTGAAGTTAATTCCGAATTTCAGATTCCGAACGCTGTCGCCCGGGGGCCTAACCTACAAGTCAAGCGTCCCCTACACCTTTTCCCTTATCCCGTGTCCCTTTTACCGTGCGAGTCCCGAGCCCCAAGTCCCGGCACTTAGTGATTGAACATAAATTCTTCGCTGGTTAGCATGGCCCAAGTCAGATCGTTCAGGGTGGCGCGCCGGGCGTCCGGATCTGTGACGCCATTCTGCTGCTCGGCTGATTTCAACCCGTCCACCAGGGCTTTGCGTTCATCATCCCTGGGGTGGCGGCTGAAAGAGGAAATATAGAGATAATCCACAATTTGATCATCGGTGAAGCCCAGTTTGAGAAGCATGGCGGTGGTACTTTCCGGCGAGCGCAGCTTGTCATTCAGCGTATCCCCGTTAAAGATGTGCAACGCCTGGGTAACCGTGGGCACGGAGGTGCGCTCACTCTCACGGGTTTGGGCGCGCACCGGCCGCCCAAAGGCGGAGAGAAAGTAGGAATTCACGGCGGAATCCGGCAATTGCAGGGCGCGGGTTCCGGCAGGGTATCCCTCAAAGTTCTGCGGCACCTTGGTGACCTGGGAATATGCATCCAGCAGCACTTCCGCCGGCAGTCGCTTGATCACATAGTGAGAGCCGAACTTGTCATCGTCCGCATTTTCCTTCAGTGGCGTGGATGAAGCCTGATAGGTGGCCGACTGCATGATGGTCCGAATCAGGTAGTCCATATCAAAGTTGTGCGCCACAAAATCCTTCACCAGGTCGTTCAGCAACTGGTCGTTGCTCGCGGGATTGGTATCGCGCAGATCTTCAATCGATTCCACCAGTCCGCGGCCCATGAACTCGCGCCAGATCCGGTTCACCGCGTTGCGAGCAAAGAAGGGATTTTGCGGGGCGGTGAGCCACTTGGCAAAGTAAACGCGCGTGTCACCGGGAGTGGTTTCCGGCAGCGCACTGGCATCCAGGGGCTTGGGCGGTAGCACGGTCATGAAGCGGTCGTCGGCAAACTCGCCCGTGTCCGCGGAAAAAACCGTGACATCATTAAAATTGCTTCCGATGCCCGGGCGTGTGGTGGTGCCCGAGTAGGTTTTCAGGCGCACGCGCGCAAACAGATTGGCCATGCCGTAATAATCTTTTTGCGTCCACTTGGCCAGGGGATGATTGTGGCAATGGGCGCAGGTAATCGTGATTCCAAGAAACGCCTGCGCCATGTTTTCCGTGGTATCCAGCGGATCGCGATGGATCAGCCAGTAGTTGGCTGCACCGTTCTCAATCGTGTTGCCCGTAGCGGTCACAATCTGGTAGACAAACTTGTTCCATGGCGTATTCCTGGCCACACTGTCATGGATCCAATCGTAATAGGCCCACATCTCCTCATTGGACAAGCGATTGCTTGTAACCAGTAGCAGGTCGGACCATTTGTAGGCCCAATAATCCACAAATTCTGGCCGCTTCATGATGGCGTCGATCAGCTTCACTCGCTTGTCGGCTGAAGGGTCGCTTACAAATTGTTCGACTTCGGCAGGTGTGGGCAGAATTCCGGCAGCATCCAGGTACGCGCGGCGGATGAATTCCGCGTCGCTCGCGGGCGGTGAAGGCGGAATGTGCAAAACTTCAAGGTGGTGCAGGATGTCATCATCAATGTAGTTGTGGCGGGGCGCCTTGTTGAAGACCGTCTCATCCAACTTGTACGGATACGCAATGCGCAAACGGGAAAAGGTCACATGGCTCTGGTACCACACCGTCACCGGAGCTTCACCAAAGCTGTGCATCGCAACATGGCCGTAGTCGTCAACGGTGGCCACGCCCTCGTTGCCGCTGTCATACTTGGCCCAACGCGTCACATCTTCCTTGCGTCCGTCGGTAAAGGTTGCCGTCACCACAAGCTGTTGTTCGGCTCCGGGACGAAGCGAAGATTCCGGCGGAAATACATCGATCTTCGTCACACGCGCGTCAGAATCTTGCGGGGCGGGCATGCCCTGGGCGATCCATCCGGAAACCACCTGGTATTCCGGGGAATCAACCGCAAAGCGCTTTCCACCGCCATGCGAAATCGTAAGCGTAGGTTTTAACAGGATCAAGCTCTTGGCTGGTTCAATTCGATCTGTGCGCCGGGCAAGTGACTGGTGAGTCAAAGTCAAGTAATCCGCTTGCGCGTCGTACCCGCGCAGGGTGAGCTTGAAACCATTCTTTCCGGCAGTAGCGCCATGGCACGGTCCGGAGTTGCAACCCATCTTCGTCAGCACCGGCTGCACATCATTGCGAAAGCTCCACTCTGCCGGAGCGGTAAAGTTTTCAACGTTAATCGGGACGGTAGCACGCTGGCCATGGAATGTAGCGGTCAGCGTCGCCTGGCCGTTGCCCTGGGCGTTGGCAAAATCGTTCGCGACTTGCGCCACCTTGGGATTCGAGGAAGTGAAGACGGCCTGAGCGGTCAAGTCTTCCTGGTGTCCATCGGCAAACGTTCCCTCGACCACCAACCTCTGATTGTAATGCGAACCGGAAATGGCAATAGCAGCGGGGAGAACTTCCAATTTGGCAAGAGGGCTGGGAGGATAGGCATTGTGGGCCGCCACCGGGGCAATGCCGGGTTTATTCGCCACCGCTTCCGATTTAACTTCACCTCCCGGATGAAAGGGAGCGTCCTTCTGCATCTGCGCCGGTGCGGGATTGGGCGATTGCTCGGCGTTCGAGCCATGGGCGGCGCAAAACACCATGAACGTACAGATGAAAACAACCAGAAGCAGAAAACGGCGCGGATTCATCATTCCCCCAGAAAGACAGTGGCTTGCCGGAAAGAACCGAAAATCGAAATTCGAAACTCGGGGCGAGTTTCCAGTTTCGATTTTCGATTGATCGTCACTTTCTATCAAACCAGCAGTTCATCGATCGCTTCAAAGCCATGGTCCACCAGCCGCACCACGCGGCCTTGCGAAGTCTTAAGCGTGGTATCGATGGGAATTCCCAGGCACTTGTAAATAGTGGCCGCCACATGCGCGGGCATGACCGGACGATCCTTGGGTGCGCCACCGATATTGTCCGACGCGCCCACAACCTGTCCACCCTTGACGCCGCCGCCGGCCATCACCATGGTCCAGCATTGCGGCCAGTGGTCGCGGCCGCCGGCGGGATTGATTCTGGGTGTACGCCCAAATTCGCCTGAAGCCACCACCAGCGTACTCTCCAGCAAGCCGCGGTCGCTCAAATCTTCCAGCAGCGAGCTGTATGCGTTGTCAAACATGGGTCCCACCAGGTCGCTGTAACATTGGATGGGGCTGAATGGAGCAGACCCGTGAATGTCCCAAGTGATGTCGTTAAAGACGGTCTCAAACATGTTGACGGTGACGAACCGCACGCCCCGTTCGATTAGTCGCCGCGCCAGGAGGCAACCCTGGCCGATGCGCGTCATGCCGTAGCGTTTGCGGGTTTCTTCTGACTCCTGCGTCAGCTCAAAAGCCTCGCGCGCCCTGGTGGAGGTCATCAGCGTATAAGCCTGGTTGAAGGTGGCGTCCATTAACTTGGCGTCTTGGTTGCTCTCCTCAAAATAGCCCACTGACTTGTCGATCACCTGCCGCCAACTGCGGCGCCGGTCAACGCGCACGGCCGAAATGTAATCGGGCGGCAGCATGTCGGGGACTTTGAAGTTGGGGTCGGAGGGGTCGGCATTGAGGACGAAGGGGTCGTAGGCCTTGCCCATGAATCCCGCTGTGTCGCCATGGGGCAGATTGCCGCCCAGTTCGCCGATGATGTAGGGGATCAAAACGTTGGGAGGCATGTCACCGCGAGGACCTTTTTCATACCGCAGCACGGAGCCGTAATTGGGCGACTCCAATCCGCCCTGAAAAAGCCTGCCGGTCTGCATCATCTGGCATCCAGTGTCATGCACGGCTGCGCCTGTGTGGTACATGGAGCGCACCAGGGCGAACTTATCCGCGTGTTTGGCCATGCGCGGGAAGATTTCAGAGATTTCGATTCCGGAAACGTTGGTCTTGATGGGTTTGTAGGGGCCGCGAATGGAGGCGGGAGCGTCCGGCTTCATGTCCCAGGTGTCAAGCTGGCTCGGTCCGCCCACCAGCATCAACTGAATACAGTTGACGTCCTTATCCTCGCGCACAGAGCCCGCAGCTTTGAGAGAAAAGAACTCGGGCAAGGTCAGACCCAGCATTCCCAGCGCGCCGGCATGGAGAAAGTCGCGGCGCGTGACCCCATCGCAAAAATGAACTTTCTTGTCAGCATCCAGCCTGAACATCGGTTGCCCTTCCCCATCCCAGAGTAACGGTCAGCTATGTGGAGGCAGAGTGTGGGTTTGCTAACCGTCCGCTTGTCAAAAATGTCCCACGCCATTTGTCCCGTCAATTTGACTCGACAATAACGCGTGCGGAATTCGCTCCCGCTTTGGGGTCCGGGAGCCTGCGGCCCTGTCGCCAATACTCTGGCGGCTGGAGGTCTGGCGCGCCGTCGCAGCACCGTACACGATCATTCGTCACCGTTCCCCACCCATGGATTTTCGGGAACGGCTGGGTGATTGCATCCAACGGAATCCGTCAATCATTTGCGCGCCCCGCACGAGATCAAGTGGAAACTTGTGGCCTCTCATGCTCCTTAAATGTTTGATTATGAAAATGCCCCACACCGTTGCCAGGGATTCCCTGCCTTAATCTTTGCTCGCCCCGAGCGGGTGATATTATACCGCAATCGAATTGCAAGCGTATGGGGATTTTGTTTCAGAGAGATGAAGGAGGCGACTGGTCGCGAAGGAGAGGGGCCAGCATCAGCATGATGCCGGGAGATGGGCTTCTTCCAATTACCAGCCCTTGCTCTGGAATCCACCCGCTCCGATCGCGCTCCGGCCCCTCAGAAATCGGAGGAGAACCTCTGGCGTGCCGGGCTTTGCGATTTCTCAGGACGTAGCGCTTCACTATGCTTCCGCCCACTGCTTCTTGATATAGGCGAGCGCGCTTGCCAACTGGGCTTCATGATTCTCTGTGGCTCGGAACTCCATATTAAGCCAGCCGGAAAATCCCCAATCTTTCAACGCACGGAAGCCCGGGCGGTAATCGAAGGGCAGCGATCCGGGTGCCGTGCGTGCTTTGCCGTCCGCAAGATGTACGTAGACAGTGTGCTTGCCATACTGCCGCAATGTTGCGGCAATGTCCCTCTCTTCCAACTGCATGTGGTAGAAGTCGCTCAACAGCCGGAAGCCGGGAGCGTCCACAGCTTCAATGAACTTGGCGGCCTGGCTCTGGAGGTACATGAAATGGGTTTCCTTTTGGTTGCAGGGCTCAAGCATCAGGTTAACGCCAGTGGCCTGGACGTTGGGCACAAGCTCCTTGAGTTCCGTCACCAGCAACCGCTCTTCCACCTCGCGCGAACTCATCATCGGGGAAAGGTCCTGAAACTTATTGGGGCCAAAAACCGGGACTTCAATGATGTCATTGGCCCCAAGCGCACGAGCCATTTCCAGGCGTCGGCGGTCCAGCTCCACGCCCTGAGCTCGAACCAGCGGGTCAGTGTCGAGGAGCTTGATGGAGCCCACGATAGCGCTGACGGCGATGCCGATTCCAGCTAACTGCTCCTGAATGGCTTCCACCGATTGATCGAGCCATTCGGAGCCCAGCTCAATCCCGTCATAGCCCAGACGTTTTACCAGTTGCGCCCGCTCGCGCAAAGTCAGTTTTTCGGGTAGGGGGGTTCGAACGCCAAAGCGAACCTGGCCTGCCTCCACAGTTGATTGACCCGCTGCCGACGCCAGCGCCGCGCCCCCCATAGCCGCACCGCACCCCGCCAAGAATTCCCTGCGACTTACACTGTTTGACCTCTTCATTTGCATCACCTCTGGAGAAAATTGTAACGGATGTGGATTCATCCCGCGGCGACATCGGCCCGCCTGTCGCGCGTAATTGTATTCGCATTGAGTCGGTTTCACAATCGCAGTGTGCAGGAGGAGAGGTGTCATGTACGGGCTATTCCCGGAGCAGATGGACACGCCGCGGGTATACATCAACCTGCCGCGGGGAGATCCTGGGCGGGGAGCGGGTCGGATGATTTCCGGTCCAGCAGTTCGCGAACTTGCGTCAATAGATCCGACAAGTTATATGGCTTTTGAATATAGGCGCTGAGGACGTTCCAGTGGCGCATAATTTGATCCGTATATGCGGACATGAAGAGTACGGGGACGCCAGGGAATTCGGCGTTGAATTTCTCCGTCAATTCCACTCCCCCCATGATAGGCATAATGATATCCGTTAGCAGTAAATGAACCGTTCCCGGGTGGCTCCTTGCCAAGGTGAGAGCTTCCAGGCCATTGGTGGCTTCCAATACAGCATAGCCGTGGCGTTCCAGAATCTTCCGGGTATATTTTCGGACTCCGGGCTCATCTTCCGCCAGCAAAATGGTTTCGCCCCTGGCGGAGATCCGGCCGCTGCCAGCTTCGGCATCGGCAGCACTTTCAAAATCGAGGGAGGGAAAATATAATTTGAATGTCGTTCCCCGCCCGGGTTCACTCGAGACCGAAATGTTCCCACTGCTTTGATTGACCACAATTCCGTAGACAGTAGATAACCCCAGGCCCGTACCTTTCCCCTGCTCTTTGGTCGTGTAAAAGGGCTCGAATAGGTGGGACTGAACTTCGGCTGTCATCCCGGTACCCGTGTCAGTCACGCACAGCACGACGTACTGGCCGGGATTAACATGGAGGTTGGCTCGCTGTGATTGTTCATTGACCACACAATGGAAGGTTTCAATCCGGAGCTTACCGCCCGAAGGCATGGCATCCTTGGCATTCACTGCGAGGTTCATCAACACTTGCCCTATCTGACCCGGGTCAGCCCGAAAAGCTCCTGCTTGCGGGTCAAGAGACAATTCGAGATCAACGTTTTTGTCCAGCAAGTGCCTTAGCATGTTCTCGTAATCTTTCACGAGATCATTCACGACTATGGTTTTGGGCTCGGCAATTTGCCGGCGGCTGAACGACAGCAACTGCCGGGTCAGGGCTGACGCCTGCATTGCGGCCTTGGAGAGTTCTTCCATCGGCTCTCGCTGCGCGGTTTGTGGTTCCAAGCCCGCCAATACCAAATTGGCATATCCATTAATGACAGTCAGCAAATTATTGAAATCATGGGCAATACTTCCCGCCAACCGACCCACGCTTTCCAGTTTCTGCGATTGCAGAAGCTGCTGTTCCAGCAACCTCCGCTCAGTAATATTCTGGATCACACCCACAATACGCACGGCGCGAGATTGCTCATCGAAAAAAACACGACCCCGGCTGGAAATCCAGCGCTCCTGTCCGTCCTCAACGCCAACTATCCGATACTCGTGGGCATATTCACCGCCGTTTTCATAGCGCATGGCCTCCTGAATATTATGCAAGGCGTGGTCGCGGTCGACAGGGTGAAGAGCTCGCACGAATGTCTCATAGCCCACTTCCACCTCAGGCGAAACCCCAAAATGTTGGCGGGCGAACTTTGACCAGATCAATTTGCCCGTCTGAGGGTGGAAATCAAACGTGCCGATCTGTGTCGCTTCCGCCGCCAGAGCCAGTCGCTCCTCGCTTTCGCGCAACTCTTCCTGCGCTTGCCGGGTATCCCGACGCCGGATCGCTTCGGCCAATTCACGCTCCACCGCAGGCGCCAATCGCGCAAGATTGTTTTTGGTCAGGTAATCGTGGGCCCCAAACTTCATCATCTCGACGGCGGTATCCTCACCCATCATCCCTGAAACCACGATGCAAGGGATGTCGCGGCCGCACTCCTGCAGAATTCGGAGGGCGCCGGGCGCATCAAACCCTGGCAGGTGGTAATCCACAATGATCACGTCCCATGCGGGATCCGCCAGCGCCCGACGAAGTCCCTCCGCGTCTTCCACTCGATGGGAAATGACATCGAACCCGGCCTGTGTCAATAGCCGGAGGACGATTTCGGCATCGCTTTCCGAATCTTCGATTTGTAAAAGCCGTAGAGGTTTACTCATGTTCCCTCACTCATGGTGGATAAAGCACCAATCCTCGTTAACAGGGGGGCAAGGCTTAAGTCGACAATTTGTCACTTTACCCTCGGGGGTTCCTCATTCAATACCAGCCAATAGAGGCCCAACTGCGCGACTGACTGGACAAAATGTTCAAAGTCAACAGGTTTGCGGATATAGCTATTCACACCCAAATCGTACCCTGCGGCCATATCCTGATCCTCCCGGGAAGAGGTAAGGATGACTACTGGCATGCGGCGGGTGCTGGACTCAGAGCGAATCCTCCGCAGCACCTCCAACCCTGACACCTTCGGCAGTTTCAAATCCAGCAGGGTGAGGGTGGGGAAATCGGAACTGTCGCGCCCCGCATATGCGCCCGTGCCAAAAAGATAATCCAATGCCTCCTGGCCGTCGGAAGCTACCACCAACTGGTTGACAATGCACCCCTTATCGAACGCGCGCTTGGTAAGGTCAACATCGCTGGGATTGTCTTCAATCAGGAGAATCGTTTTGGTGTTCAAAGTTTGTCCGCTCCCAACGTGAAATAGAATGTTGCGCCCTCACCAACCTGCGCCTTTGCCCAAATCCTGCCACGATGCCGGTGGATCACCCGGTGCACCGTGGCGAGGCCAATCCCCGTCCCGGGAAACTCGCTAGCCTTGTGCAAGCGCTGGAAGGGGGCGAAAAGCAGTCCTGCATGGGCCATGTCAAACCCCACGCCGTTATCACGAACGAAAAAAGCAGGGGCCCCCTCGAATAGTGTCCTGCCAAACTCAATCCGCGCCGCTGGGCATGGTCCTGTGAACTTCACGGCATTGTTCAGCAAGTTGGTCAGCGCAATTTCCAGCAGTCTGGGGTCCCCGCTGCACTTAAGTCCCGGCTCCAAAATGAATTCGATTATTCGGCCGGGGTTGGCCTCCTTCAGGCGTCCGACCTGGGTTGTGGCGATAGCGGTGAGGTCAACCGCAATGGAAACCAGTTCCGTCCGGCTGACACGCGACAAGTGAAGCAGGTCGTCAATCAAGGCCCCCATTCGCTGCGCTTCGGAACGAACACGGTCAAGATACTTACGCCCTTGAGCATCCAGGCTCTCCCCGCAGTCTTCCAGCAAGGCCAAGCTCCACCCGTCAATGCCGCGAAGTGGCGCCCGTAAATCGTGCGAAACGGAACGGGCAAAGGCTTCCAGTTCACGATTAGCCGCTTCCAATTCCGTCGTCCGCGCCCGCACCCGCTCCTCCAGCTCAGTATTGAGCCGGTGGAGGTCTTGCTCCGCCTGCTTGCGCTCGGTGACATCTTGAATGGTGCCAATCAGCCTAACTGGACGGCCCTGGGCGTCCAAAATCAATTCACCCTTTCCAGACATCCACCTTTCCACGCCATCGCATGGTCGAATGATCTGATAATCCTTTTCAAAGCGTTTTTTCTGCGCCATGATCTCGTGAAGATAATCGGCCATCTCCCCACCCACGCGGGGGCGCATGAGTCCAAGCCATCCATTAACATCCTTGACGTAATCGCTTCCAATGCCAAAGATTTCGTCCAAGCTGGCAGAACTGGACCAGCGCCCGGAAGCTATATCGAGCTCGTATGACCCAATTCTTCCCACGCGCTGAGATTCCCTCAGCAGATACTCGCTCTGTCTGAGAGCTTCTTCCGCCCTTTTGCGCTCGGTGATGAGTTCACTGAAGATGATGATTCCGCCGATGCTATTGTCAATCTTCCGCCAGGGTCGAATTTCCCAACGCACCCAATCAACGGTTGCGTCACGGCGCGGGAAGGAATCTTCCTCGCAACTTTCCACCGCCCCGGCGAGGCATCGACGGTGAATCTCTTTCCACGCGTCCGATACTTCCGGAAAAACCTCGTAGTGGTTGAGGCCCGTGATATCCCGGTCAGGCAAGCGATAGTCGGCCAGCCAGCGCTGGCTCACCACCAAATAGCGCATATCTGGATCCAGTACTGCTATGGCGGCCGGAGCATGATGAACGAAGAAGCGCAGCATCATTTCACTTTCGCGCAGGGCAGTTTCCCTCTGCTTGCGCTCAGTGATGTCAGACTTTATGGCAATAAAATTCCCAATTTCTCCTGAGGCGTGGTGCACGGGTGTAATGGTGGCTTCCTCCATGTAAAGCGTGCCATCCTTGCGCCGGTTCGTGAACTCTCCGCGCCAGAGGTTTCCGGCAGCAATCGTCCCCCACATCTCGCGGTAAAACTGCTGGTCGTGCTGGCCGGATTTAAGAACCCTTGGGTTTTGGCCCAGAACCTCCTGGCGTGTGTAACCCGTGGTGCGGGTGAATGCGGGATTGACGTATTCAATCTTTGCGTCGCGGTCCGTAATCACCACCGTCTCCGCCGCTTGCTCAATGGCAGTCGCAAGAAGGAGGTTCTCCGCTTCCGCCCGTTTGCGCTGGGTAACGTCGCGGTTGGCTTCCAGAACAGTCTTGGTGCCGTCGGCCTCCACCACAAGCGTCCATTGCGCCTCAATGCTAAGCTTCCGCCCATCCTTGGTGATTTGGGTCAGCTCCCCCCTCCACTGACCGTCACGTTCCAGCCTGTCGTCGATCTGAGCCAAGCCCAAGGGATGTGAGGTATGAAGAAGATCGTTGCTGGAACGGCCCACGGCCTCATCCTGCCTATAGCCAAAAAGAGCCTCCGCCCCCCGGCTCCAATAGTCAATGACACCTCCCAAGCGGCATATGAGAAGGGAGTCGTGGGACTGTTCCAGCAAGTGGGCATGACGGCTTAGCGACTGGGTGGCCTCCTCGCGTAAGGCGGTTTCCTGTTCAATCACCACGCTGGCGAGAACCAGGAGAATAATCAATGCCGAGCTGCCGAGCCCTACAACCCAGCGCTCGCGTGAGTTCTCGACTTCAGTCTTGGCGGTACGAACCCCCAACAAGCGTTGCTCTTCTCCGATGACAGCATCCAATGCAGACATCAATCCACTCAGGGCCTGCTCTTCCTGCCCGGAGCGAATGATGGTAAGCGCCGCGTCGACTCTTGAGGCTTTGCGCAGTTCGATAGCTCGCTTGAGCACTGCCAGACTTTGGTTGGCAAGGCGACTGACCCCAGCCAGACGAACCTGCTGCGAGGGATTATCGGCGGTCAGTAATTTCAGCGTTTTCAGATCCCGAGGGACATCATCCACCGCTACTTCGTAGGGAGCCAAGTACAGTTCGTCTCCCGTCAAGATATATCCCCGCTCCCCGGTTTCTGCATACCTCATCTCAGATATCAGAGATTCGGTGGCGTTGATGATGCGGTAGGTATGGACCACCCACCCATCCAAATCCCTCGCCCTTTTGAAATCGCGCTGAAGAAGCAGAACCATCCCCGCCAGGACCGCAGCCGCACCCGCCAAAACTACCGAGTAACGGACAAAGCGTCTCTTGATGATCTTTCGACCTCCGGTCAGTCCAATGGCGGCTTTTACTGGAACTCCGCCGAGGAAGCTGATGGCAACACCGATGGCGAAATAGCCCAAGAGATTAAAGGCATCAATGCGGTCCGGAATAGCGAACGAAAAGCGAGGACTAAGGATGAAATACCGAGCGGCAAATCCCCCCAGTGCCGTGGCTAGGAGCGCCGGTCCCCGCCCCCATACCCGGGTGACGATGACCAGGGCAAAGAAGAAGAACATGTAAGGAGCTCGGTCGCCGAGCATGGGGTCAAGAACCAGCCGAATAGCGAGGGTACACACAACAGCCAAAACGGTACAGGTGTACCGCTCGATGGCGGGAGCCGATTGCAGCAGTTTTCGCCGGTCATCCAAGTCTGTAATCCGGCTTTCCTTGGAGGCAAATTTCCGTCCAAGCATTTAATTCTGTAAAATCATGAAGTTACTGGTAATTCGGCTTCTTTGGCCTGGCGAATTTGGGATTGCAATTTCCTATGCCCTTCAAGTAATTGGCATGCAACACCTGCCTGCCAAATTGGCTGGTTCGCACGTTAATGACCAGAGCACGACGGGGGTAGAAAGACAAGCAAGCTCATTAAATGAGACTTATAAGTGTGAAGGCTTGATAATTCAGCATTTTAGCTGGGGGAAATGGCTCAAGCAGGAAACGGACTAGGGGAAAATTTGCACATTGCGGGGAGGCGGCAGCTGGTCGGCAATCGGTGGAAGAGGGAAAATCAAGGCAAAAGGCAAATGGCAAAATTTTGGTGGCGTTATCTTTCTCATTAGTTTGCCCTGTTCGGGGCGATAGAACTGAGCGTGTCCCACATCTTTTGCTGGACACGGGGGTGCTGGCACCGATCTGAACCCCAAACGGGGCGAAATAGCTCAGCCCAGGCCAGCGGCCTGGGTCAGAGGTTCGCCGGATTTACCTTCTCAGCCCAGAAAGGGCGGGATAAGAACCGCCCATTCGGGCAGCGGCCGGGGCGGCACCCGTTATTTTGCCCTTGCAGGGCGCAGAACTGGTGTCTTGAAACCCAGGCCGCTGGCCCATAAGCGCTAACTTCGGCTGATTACATCGTCCAAAGCTGCGTAGCGGCGATGTATTGTGGCCCACGGCGCAAGCCGTGGGAACGCAGGCAGGACGAGCGGATGATGGGAGCCCCGTAAGGGCGATCGAAAGCCCGCAAAGCGGGCGCCGTCATTTAGCCCATGGCGCAAACCATGGGATTAACGGAAGGCGTGATTGCACGCTGAGCCCAGGAGGGGCGATATCAGGTTCGGGATTTCAGCTCCTGGCCACGCGCCCGTTCGAACATCCCGATGCCGCCCCTCCGTCTGGATTATTCATGAAGGCGTGA
>PLSX01000122.1 GCA_003165315.1 Acidobacteriota bacterium | reverse complement strand
TAGGTGAGGATGCGCTGGAACGTCAACCGGCCTTCATTCACCGCGGCGACAATACCGCTCAGCCCCGGCTTGGTCAGCACGATGCCGGCGGCTGACTTGGCCACGTCGGTGGCGGTGGAAACGGCAATGCCCATCTGGGCTTGGCGCAGCGCGGGTGCGTCATTGGCCCCGTCGCCGCACATCCCCACCGTGTGCCCGCTCTTCTGAAATGCCTTGACGAGGTTAAACTTTCCCTCAGGAAGGACACCAGCGTAGACAGCAAAATCTTTCGGGCGCGCGTCATTCGGAATGGCGCCGGGCGGCGAAACGGCTCCATCCAATCCCACCTCGCGAGCCACGATCTCCGCCGTCGCCGGGGCATCCCCCGTGATCATGACCGTTTGAACGCCCAGCGCGTGCAACTGGCTGATGAGCGTCGCTGAATCCGCTCGCGGCGGGTCACTGAGGGCGATAATTCCAGCCAGCTTCACCCCTCCCGGCGGCCCCATGGCAACAGCCAGCACCCGGAAGCCCTTGGCTTCAAGCTGGTCTGCGATAGTGGATGCATCGGGCGATGTTTGCGTGAGGGTGATGACGGCAGCAAAGGCCCCCTTGACGGCACGTACGGCGGCGCCGCTGGAATCCACTGCCGTGGCTTCAGACATCTTAGTGGCTGGGTCAAAGGGCACAAACTTGTTCAGTTTGGGCAAGTCGGCGGCGGGGGTCTTGGCGGAGGCGGCGCGAACGGCCACGTCAACAGAATCCTGCCCTCCCTCTGAACTGGCGAGAGCGGCGATCCCCAGGACGTATGATTCATCAAACCCGCCGAGCGGGTGGATGGCCGTCACCTTCAGCTCGTTCTGGGTTAGTGTACCGGTTTTATCGACGCACAAGACCTCGATGCTGGCTGCTTCGTCCACGGCGGAGAGCCGCGTGGGAAGGACACCCAATTTGGCCAGCGCCCGGGCGCCAATGGCCGCTGAAAGGGTAAACGTGGCAGGCAGCGCCACAGGAATCGACGCCAGAACCGCGGTGAGCACCAGTGGAATAATCTCGCCCACTGGCATCTTCAGAGTATGGGCATAGATCATCAGGGCCACGATGATCATGCCATTGCAGATGGCCAGATTGCGCACCACGCGCACAACCGCCTTCTGCTGCGTGCTCTCCACATGCGCGGTGCGAACCAGTTCCGCCGTCTTTCCAAATTTTGTGTGCGATCCCGTTGCGGTTACCTCGGCAACCGCCTCCCCGCGCCGAACCAGAGCCCCCGCATAGGTTTTGAATCCCGGTCCGGCTTCAATGGGTACGGATTCACCGGTGAGCATGGACTGGTCAAGCAGTATCCCGCCTTCGGTTAAAGTCACGTCGGCGGCAACCACGGCGCCAAGCGATAACTTCACCACGTCGCCCGGCACCAGGCCTTCCGCAAGCACCGTCGTCCACGCGTTATCCCGGCGCACCGAGGCGGTTAATGCCAGCCGTGACTTCAGTGCGGCGAGGGTGGCTTGCGCGCGCCCTTCCTGGAAGTATCCCAGAACCGCATTGAAAACCAGCAGAACGGTGATGATCGCGGCTTCGATGTGTTTGCCGAGCACGAGCTCCAGCACAATCGCCGCCTCCAGCATCCACGGAACCGGCGCCCAAAACTTTTCCAGCGCCCGCCGCAAGGGATGCATCGCCGTATCGGCAACCGTGTTGGGTCCAAATTTCTCCAGCCGCTGGCGGGCTTCTTCGCTGGTCAGCCCGGCTGAGGGGGGAGCATCTTTATCGGAAGTGGGAGTTGGTGTAGATGAGTCCATAAGATGGCGGCCTTTCGAATCCGCCCTGATGCTGCGGTGGGAAAATACGATTGCCGATGCCGAGAGCTGTAGCGGCGGTCTCCGACCGCCGCCGTCGATCGGAGATCGACGCTACAATCCCGGCGATCAGAGAGCGCCCCTACCCTCGCCCCCCTGGGGGAGAGGGTGGACCGCATCCCGCGCTCTCACCAGCGGGTGCGGGCCGGGTGAGGGGGTCGCCATCGCGAATCAACGTTTCAAGCCCCGTACGTGAGTTCACGCTACTTCTCCAGCGCCTTGCCAATGGCCTTCAATTCCTCGCGGCGTTTCGGCGTTGTCTTGGGATACGCCATCTTGAGTTCCTGAAGGGCATTGATGACAATTTGGGAAACAATCAGCCGGGCATTCTCCTTATCATCAGCAGGAACAACATACCAGGGCGCGTGGTGTGTACTCGTGGCGCGCAAGAGTGCTTCATAAGCCTGCATGTAATCCTTCCAATACTTCCTTTCATGAATATCCGCGAGGCTGAATTTCCAGTTNNTCCAGTTCTTTTCCGGCTCATCAATGCGCTCAAGGAAGCGCTTTCGTTGTTCCTCCCGCGAAAGGTGGAGGAATATCTTCACGGTCCGGGTTCCGTTGCGATAAAGGTGGCGTTCCAGATCGACCATGGAACGATACCTCTCCTCCCAGATGGTTTTTTCGTCACGCAACTCCTCCGCCAGCCCCTGGCTGCGCAGAATTTCCGGATGCACGCGGACCACCAGCACTTCCTCATAATAGGACCGATTGAAGATGCCAATCTTCCCGCGCTCGGGCAGCCGACACGTGGTGCGCCACAGAAAATCGTGTTCCAACTCTTCCGCGCTAGGCTGCTTAAAACTCCACACCTGGCACCCTGCCGGATTAACCCCGGACAATACGTGCCGGACGGCGCCGTCTTTCCCGGCAGCGTCCATGCCCTGAAAAATCAACAACAGGGCATAGCGGTTGGACGCGAAGTGAAGGCGCTGCAGCGCACTCAACTCTTCAACGTGTTCGCACATGAGTTTCTTATACTGCTTCTTTGAATGGTAAAAGGGCTTCACCTCCGTCGGCCAGTCTTTGATTTTGAACTTTTTTTCCTGCCTTACCCGGAACTCATTGGAATCGATTTTCATATTTTCACCTCGGGTGTTGCTTGCCGCACTGAACAAAAGATTCATTCTCCAGCAAAGTCGGAGCGCCTGTGAAAAGCAATCTCACTCCAAGCCGTGAGGAATCGCCGAGCAAAAGACCCCTCACCCGACCTCGTCCCTCGGCCGCCCTCTCCCCTGGGAGAGGGAAAAGGATTCAGCAGGCGGCGTGCGCCGGCAAGGCAATTGTCCTCTCGCCCACGAGAGGGAAAAAGATTCGGCAGGCGGAGTGTGCCTGCGGGAAGACTGCCCTCTCCGAGGGGAGAGGGTGTCCATCAGCAGACGGACGGGTGAGGGGTCTTATCCGTGGCACCCCATCTCGAAACTACTGAACTACTACTACCTCCCCGCAATAGCCAGGAGCTCCCCCCTCGGACCGCCGTCAAGCCGGCGTTTGCGCGGGCTTCGGCTGCACAGGCGAATTCTTGCGAATCTCGCGTTCTGCCTCCAGCCAGTCCTGATCCGCCTGGCTTTGGCCGTGGACCCGCTCCTGATAGAGTTCATAGGCGCGTTGGGCGATCTGCGGATTCAAGTCTACAGGTTTCTTCCCCAACAAGGCAGGCTTGGTGGGGTCAAAAATCCGGTAAGCCAGCAACTTCACTCGATCATTGATGAGGAACCAGGCAATGGCATAGGCCCAGACGAAACCGGCCCACTTCCAACCGAGGGGCGTCATGAACACACCATAGACCGCAATCAGGGTCGCGATGGTTTGCGTACCCACCACCGCAATCCAGAGAATTCGCGCCGGGCGAATGGACCAGAAAGGCCCGCGCGTGCGCGTCAGAAAGATGGTCAAGTGCCCCGCCACCGACAACTTTAAATACATCAGCGTCTGAATGTGGTCGCGGTCAAGATGAAAGACCCGCTCTCCCAAGTAGAACAAGCCGAAGGCGGAGACTACACCGATAACACCCAACACCGTGGAAATCCCCAGCACCAGGTGCATATTCCACGCCTCAGGTTTATCTTTGTAATGAACATTGTCATA
>PLSX01000275.1 GCA_003165315.1 Acidobacteriota bacterium | reverse complement strand
CGAACTTGTACTTTTTGCGAAATGCGGAATTGGGATCAAGTCCGTTGAATTGAATGGTGGACCTGGGGAGGATCGAACTCCCGACCCCATGGTTGCAAACCATGTGCGCTCCCAGCTGAGCTACAGGCCCACTATTGCGCTACCAATATACTGACGGGGAAACGTTCAACCGTCAAGAGAGTCGCGGTGATCGCCTATGAAGCAATTCCAGAGGCATGGGATGAAGGCAAACAGTCGGTTATGATATGAGATTGGTGACATCCAGCCAATATAAGGTTGGCAACTGTGTTTCTGCTATTCATCCTTATTCACGGGGCTAACTGGCACGTGGTTTCGGGGAAGGATCACAAGCGTTCATGGGGAATGCAGGCTACTCAAAGAGGTCGTTGGTCGACAAACTCGGAATCAAGGCTGGCCATCGCGTGGCCATCCTGGGCGCGCCACCCGCTTACGCAGCAACCCTAGGGGAATTGCCCCCTCAGGTGAAATTGGGCAACGACCTTCGCAGCGAGAAGGATCTCCTTCACTTCTTCACCAAGTCGCGACAGGAGCTTGAACAGAAGTTCCCGGCGCTAAAATCCGTGCTGGCTCAAAAAGGGTTGCTGTGGATTTCATGGCCGAAGGGTTCATCGGGCGTGGCCACTGACGTGAATGACAATGTCGTCCGCGAAATCGGCCTGCGTAATGGATTGGTGGACGTGAAAGTTTGCGCCGTGGACGAAACATGGTCCGGGCTTAAGTTTGTCTATCGGGTTAAAGATCGCAAGTAGCTTTCCGCGATTGGGCGAAATCCAAATCAACTGGGGCATAGCGAATGACACAAAAGAAGACCCGCCCGCCGCTGAATGTGGTGTTCTGGGGACGAGTGGCCGCACAGGGCCGACGCCTTTTGCAGGAACACCTGAAGACGCCTGTACGCTCCTTCGCCTTCCCTACACCTGGCAAGGACGGCACGCTTCCAGCGGAATTGGCTCACGCGGACGTGGTGGTGGCGAGCGCGTTCAATGAGCCCATGGCCGCCGCGACACCACAGCTCAAGTTGCTGCACGCCCCCGGCGCCGGCGTCGATGGCTTCAGTTTGAAGTTGCTTGGCCCGCAAATGACCGTTGCCAACGCCTTCTTTCACGGACCTGCCATTGGCGAGTATGTGATGATGTCGATTCTCGCCCTCAGCCGCAACCTCATCAAAATGGACGCACACTTTCGCCGCGGCACATGGTATGGAAGTTGGATTTGGGGCACGCCGCCCCCACCGGAAATTTACGGAAAGACACTGGGCCTCATTGGATACGGGCACATCGGCAAGGAAGTGGCCGCACGGGCGCGCGCGTTTGGAATGAAAGTTTGGGTGGTGAGCGCCCATCCGCCCGCTCAAAAGCCCGGAAACATTGAGTCGTATGAAGGTCCCGACAAGCTTCGGGAACTTCTGAAAGCTGCCGATTACGTTGTTCTGGCCTGCCCGCTGAATGACCGAACTCGCGGCTTGATCATCAAGCGCGAATTCAGTTGGATGAAGCGCACGGCGTGCCTGGTCAACGTGGCGCGTGGACCCGTCGTGCAGGAGGAGGCGCTCTACCAGGCGCTCAGCACGCGCCGAATCCAAGGCGCGGCCATCGATGTCTGGTATCAATATCCAACAGAGGATGTTCCCTTCGCCCCCTCGCGGTTTCCCTTTAACGAATTGGATAACATCATCATGACGCCCCACGTTTCCGGTTGGATGAGGGGGACCATGGAGAATCGCTTCCAGCTCATTGCTGAAAACATCAATCGTCTCGCCGCGGGGCAGCAACTTATAAACGTCATACAAGGGCCGAAGCGGCACAAGGGGCGGTGATCGTGAAACCTCACGCCGGGGCTCGACTTCGCCGCCTCACAAGGTTAAGCTGAAATGGCAGCAAATTAAATGAGCAAGGTCGTACCATGCGTTTCACGAGTTCAAGAGAAGTTGCCAGCCCCGCAAATGCACTGCTGAAGGTCTTTCGCCGCTCGCTTGCCGACGGAACCAACAAACAAGGATGGCTGGCGGTTGAAGGCCCGTTCCTGGTGGAGGAAGCGCTGAACGCTGCGCCCACCGTCACCACCCACAGCGTGCTGGTGGCCACTGGAGCGGTGGAGAAATTCTCCGCCCTGCTTGAGCGCCTACCACCGGAAGCCGAATTGACGCAGGTTCCCGACAAGCTTTTTGAGAGCGTGGCGCAAACCCAGTCACCGCAAGGCATCGCCGCGCTGGTGGAGCTGCCTACCTACAAGCTGGAGCAGGTGGTTTCCGCTCCCAAACCACTGATCGTCGTTGCATGCCGAATTCAGGATCCCGGCAACCTGGGCACGATGATGCGAACGGCGCTGGCCTTCTCCGCCACGGCGTTCCTGACTTTGCAGGAGACCGTGAGCCCCTTCAATCCCAAGGCTGTGCGCTCTTCGGCCGGAGCCATCTTCGGACTGCCCCTGATTTGCGGACTCAGTCCGAATTCCGCCCTGCCGTTTCTAAGCGTGCACACGCGCATTCTGGCGGCGGAACGCGACGGCACTTCATCACTTGCTCAAGCCGACCTCAAGGGCCCAATCGCGATTCTCGTCGGGCGCGAGTCGACGGGGTTGCCGGAAGAGATTGCCCGCTATGCCAATCAACTACTGAGCATTCCGATTCGCAAGGAAGTGGATTCCATCAACGCGGCGACCGCGGCAAGCATCTTCCTCTATGAAGCCGCAAGGCAGCGCGGATTTAAGTATTGACGATTTTCGATTGCCGATTGTCGATTGAATCGTGGGATTGGAAATCAACAATCGACAATCGAAAATCAGCAATCGGCAATTCCGATGGCCTGATTCCCATGAGTCTTTTCGAACCCACACCCATTGACCCCTCGGATAGCGCTATGCAGCGCGTTGCCGCTTCCTCACCCTTAGCCGACCGCATGCGTCCCGAAACGATTGAGGATTACATCGGCCAGCTTCATATCCTGGGACCGGGAAAGCCGTTGCGCCACCAAATCGAGCGCGATGAGTTGGGCTCCATGATTCTCTGGGGACCGCCAGGCTCAGGGAAAACCACTCTCGCCACCATTGTCGCGCGCAAAACGCGCAGCGATTTCCTGCGGTTCAGCGCCGTCCTCTCCGGCATCAAGGAGATCAAAGAGGTCATGGCGGCGGCGGAAAAATCCCGTCACTACGGACGGCGCACCGTGGTTTTCGTAGACGAGATCCACCGCTTCAACAAGGCTCAGCAGGATGCATTTCTGCCATACGTCGAGCGCGGGGACATCGTGCTGATCGGCGCCACGACGGAAAACCCCTCGTTTGAAGTCAATGCCGCGTTGCTCTCCCGGGCCAAGGTCTACATGCTCTCGGCGCTCTCCACTGACGAGGTGCAGACGCTCCTCCGCCGCGCCATCACTGATCCGAAGCGTGGGCTCGGCACGCAAGCCATTGAGATTTCTGATGACCTGCTGCGGCAGATCGCGGTCTTTTCCAACGGCGACGCGCGGGCAGCCTACAACACGCTTGAAACCTCCGTGGCAGCGGCGGCGCGCGATGCGGAAGGCCACGCCATCATTACCGAAACCCTTATTGAGGACGCCATCCAGCGGAAGATGCTGCTCTACGACAAGTCGGGCGAAGAACACTACAACCTGATCTCGGCGCTCCATAAATCCGTCCGCAACTCCGATGCCAGTGCCACGCTCTACTGGCTGGGACGCATGCTGGAGGCAGGTGAAGATCCAACGTACGTCGCGCGCCGCATTCTTCGCATGGCCTCGGAGGACATTGGCATGGCGGACCCCAACGCTCTCAGCGTAACGGTGGCGGCGATGCAGGCCGTGCACTTTCTGGGGATGCCGGAAGGCAATCTCGCCCTCGCGGAAGCGGCGGTCTATCTGGCGCTCGCGCCCAAATCAAACGCCCTTTACGTGGGATACAGCGAAGTGGCCCGCGACGCACAGGAGACCATGGCCGAACCCGTCCCCCTGCATCTGCGCAATGCCGTGACCGGCATGATGGCGAACTTCGGCTACGGCAAAGGGTATCAATACGCGCACAACTCCGAGCAGAAGCTAACCGACATGCAGTGCCTGCCCGAAAACCTCAAAGACCGCCAGTATTTTCGCCCTACGGACCAAGGCCTGGAAAAACGTTTGAAAGAGAAGATGCAGGCCATTGAAGAGTGGAAGAAGAAGCAGGCGGGCGGGAAGTAGCGAGTAGAATGGTGCAGCGGAGCCACAAGAGCAAGTCAAAAGTCAAAGGGCAAAAGTCAAAAGCCCACGGTCACGACTCCGCTGACTGCGGCTCGCCTTTCCTGAGGGCACGGAAAAAAGTTGACCCGAGAAAAATAACTGCTGAGGGAATCCATAACCACAGCGCTTCGCTGCGAATAATCGCCAATCCTTTGAGGGAAAAGAACCTGCCCGCTCCGATGGGTGACACCATGATTGGATGAAAAGGAAAAAAGTATCGCGAATTGGTAAACGGGGAGAAAAACGCGACACCCAACCCCCCATTTGTCATCGCATCAAGGAAACCGTGGGATGCGATCGCCAGGAATAAGTATAGGAATAGACGCCAGCAAGAAATCCGCGACTGGCCAATGAATGCCAGAGTTACGAGGCCAGCCAAAAGGGCCGCAAATAAGATCGAATGGGTAAATCCTCGGTGGCCCATGACGTCTCCATAATGGACTCCGAAATGGAAACCGATCACGTCGAGATCCGGCGCGGTAGATAGTCCCGCACCGAGCGCCCAATACCACCAAGGGGTTCGTTTCGGCTCGAGAACCTTGCCGATTGCGATTGCCACTATGGCATGTGAAAAGGCAGATGGCATGTGGGATCACCTTGCAGGATGCCTACTTTCGCGGGCATTAGTCAACACGGCTCTGACCCCAAGCGGTTCTTGTACTCATGCCCCCTAAAATCTTCCGGCCACAAACCGCTTGGCGTGTTCCTTCAGAATGCNNCATGCACCACGCCTTCCTGCATCCAAACCACCTTGGCACCCTTGCGAATCGCGGCTTCCACCACTTCCAGCACAAACTCCGGGCGGCGGAAAATCACCACGGTATAAAAAGTCTCGGGCACAGCATCGAGCGAGGTGTAACACTTCTCACCCAGCACCGATTCTTCCTGCGGATTCACC
>PLSX01000155.1:2162-34090 GCA_003165315.1 Acidobacteriota bacterium | reverse complement strand
TGATCTAACTTGATAAGCAGAAGAAGACATTTTCGCGAAGGCCCTCGAAGCACTGGGTGAACGCATTGCATTTGCGATCAATGCCGCCATACAAGATGCAGGCCCCAATGTCCTGGCGCAGATGGAAGCGGCGATGAAGGCGCTGGTGAGATTTCTGGTGGAAAATCCGGAAGAGGCACGCATCTTGATTGTCGAATCTTCCGGGCTCGGCAGGCGCTTGGAAGCGATGCGTCGGCAGGTCATCGAAAGACACACACGAGGTGTGGAGGCGGCTCTGCGCGCGCTCGAAGGCCAACTGCCAGGAATGGACGCCGACATCGTGGCAAGTTGCTGGGTCGGCGCCATCCACGAAGCCGTATACCGCTGGTTGGCCAAGGCCCCGGAAGAGCGTCCACCGGCAGACCGTCTCGCCGATGCCCTTGCGGCGTTTAATTTGCGGGGAATCGGAGCCCCGATCAAAAGATGAATGGATAAGCCCATGACAACTCAGCATCATTTCCTTACATCAAGCGGATTGGTTTCAAACCCGCATGCCCTCCTCTTCTGGGCATGGATTGCTCTCTGCCTGGCGCTGGCAATGCACGTTGCCGACGAAGCCCTAACTGGGTTCCTTTCCGTCTACAACCCAACGGTGTTGGCTCTGCGCCAAAATCGCCCTTGGCTGCCTTTTCCGGTTTTCACCTTCAGAGTTTGGTTGGCAGGACTGGTGACGGCCAACGTTCTGCTCCTCGCCTTTTCTGTCTTTCTGCTGCGCGGCGCTCACTGGATGTGGCCCATCGCCTATGGTTTCGCATTCATCATGTTGGGGAACGCCTTGGGTCATATACTGGGAACCATTCGGGGCCGCACCATCGCGTCCATTCGTTTTCCCCGGCCTATGCCTGGATTTTATTCATCGCCATTTATCATTTTGGCGTCGGTTTTTCTGCTCTGCGAACTCTGATGCTCGCGGGGAAGGATTGCCGCGCATCGCGAAACCGTAAACTCCAGGTTCCTTATACCGTTTCCGTAGTGGCGCCACTTGGGAGCGCGGGCAGGACAAGCCCAACCTCCAACTAACCGCGTTGGGCTCTGTCCATTTACGGCGATGGACCGTGAATCGCCTCTGCGACGATTTTTCGATCATGCACCTGCTTGCGTAGCCAAATGCTGAATCGGCAATCAACGGGAAGTCTCCAAATGAGCAAATCCCCCGAAGAGCCCTCCTGCTGCCAGGAATCTTGCCTTCCCAATTGAAATATTCCGTCTTACCGCGGGAAATTAGTAGGCTCTTTAAATGGTTTTGGATGGTCTGTTGCTAGCCCTTTGGGTGGAGGATCATTTTTGGGCGAAAGGGCGCAGGATTGAAATGCGCCAGGAAAAAGGGTTGGGGGTGGAGCGAAATAGGGATCAGGTTTGATGATAAGGGGTAGGCGATGGGAGGTTCAATAGATTCAAGACTCAAAAAGAGGCGCCAAAACACCCTATGAGGGGATATCCCCAGAAGTGCCTGAAAACAAGGATGCGGCCGGTTCGATGTCGCGGGTTCCACCACCAAAGCGATGTCGCGCTTGCGCACACAGAAATCATGGGTTCAGAGATTACTTTCAATCGGACATTTTGTCTCATGTCTCCTGACTCATGTCTCCTGCTCTTCTCCAGAAATGAAGGTGCATCCGGCGATGTTGATGAAAACAATGGAGCGGGAAAAAGTTGTCAGTAGAGGCGGATTTGGGTGCTGGGTGCCAGGGCGGGCAAGGGCAGATTCCAGATGCAGCATTCAAGATGCCGCACGAAAACGCCCCTTGCGGGGATATCCCCAGAAATTACTGAAAACAAAGAGGCGGATACTCCGAAGTTGCATATTCAATCATCAAATTGCGGCCGGAATTGCAGGCACAGGAATTGAGCGTTCTGGGATCTATCTCGATCAGGCATTCTGGCTTGCTTCTCCCGCCGCCTCCCTCACCCAATTCAAAAGAGAACGTATGACCCTCAATCGTGCCTCAAGCTCACCATACAATCGGATCATTGGGTATGAACCGTTCCACCTTGCGCATAGGTGCCTTGTTTGCAGCGTAGTAGGTCCTTTGGTAGAGCGGCCCGTTCTGCCCCGGCGGATCGATATTGATCACCGTGTTGCCCTTAATGTCGAGCGTGTAGTCTACTGCTCCAATGGTCACTTTAGCTTGGCGCCGCGGAATGGGAAAACTGACCGAAACTACGTCGCCCGGTTTCGCGCTGCCCAGATTCAGGTAGCGGCCCTCCCAGTGGAAGTTCACCTGCCGGCCGTTCGATTCTGCAGTCACCTCCTGGCCCTTCTCCACCACCCACTCCGGCATGCGCACCAGCACGGTTCGCAGCGGCGTCTTAACCTTCACTTCCACTTTTCCCTGATAGGGAATGTGGCTGTGTACATCGGCCCATTCGGATGCCCGGTTCAGCAGCAGGTTGACGCGCAGGCCACCTTGATCGTGATGGACAATATGTTCCCAGATGTAGTAGAGCGTCCTCCCCATATTTCCCGTGCAGCAGTGCTGAATGGAGTGGGGAAAGTCCTTTGCATCGTATATGTTGAAGTCGTTGGGCGCGGACCATCCGGCGAAGGCGCCCACACTTCTCTCCGGCACGTGGTCGGCGGTTTCATTGAAGGCCACAGGCGTGGGAGGCAGTTTGCTCGCCGCGCGGTAAATCCACGACGGGTCAACAATCTGCGACTCGGAGAAGTGATTGCGTGTCCACCGATCGGCGTCGTCCCAATAGTCGCCCGCTCCCGCCAAAGTCAACTTGATCGCGATAGAAAGCATATCCGCAATGGTGTCTGATTCGCAGCGGGGATAATCCGGGACGAAGGCTTCCGGGAAGAACCCGATCATCGATGCACTGTTGGCCTTGGCCCATTCATAACTGGCACGCACGAACTGAAGCAGTTGCTGGTCACCCACCGCAGCGGCGTATTCGAGCGTGCTGAGCAGTCCGATGCCATGCCCGTGGCCATGCCCTCCATTCGTGATGTGCTCGATATGCCACCTTGAAGTCCACCACTCCCGCTCGGGATCGCCGAACAGCCACGGGCCATCGGGCTGGTAGTACCCGGCGTGGAACTGGATATAGTTGGCCAGCTTCCCAGCCAACACGCGCGCTGGGTCGTAACCAGTGGCCTTATAGTATTGCGCCAGGCCCATGATCATCCGGCCGTTGGTCTCTTCCCCTCGAAAACCCGTCGGCATGGGCGCGTAGGTTCCAAAGCTGCCGAAGGGCTCCAATCCTCCGCGTGGCCAATAGGCATAATCACCCTTATCCACGGCCAGAGCGGTGAGGCGCGTGATCATCTTTTCCATCGCGGCCTTCCATATGGGGTTCCTATCGCGCAAGTAGTACAGGGTCATCGTTCCCAACATGCGCTGGCAGGCGGCGGTGTCGGTTACCTGGGCGACGTCAGGGTCGAGCGATGGCGTGGAGGTTCCATCGGTCTTCCAAAAAGGGGTCACGTAGGATTTGGGCAGGCTCATGTGACTCCACGGACGGCCTTTCATGGGAATGTAGACCATGCCGTCCGGCCCGATCTCCTTGAGAGCCGTTTGCATCCAAATCGGGTCGACGTGATCGTTTTCGCTGCTCCCCGTCGCGATGCGAAGTAGTGGCAACGCCTCCTTCAAGCCTTCCACGTTTGCCACCCAGTCGTTAAAGTCGTGCTGCATCACGGGAGGATTGCGGTTGAAGCTGGCAAGCCAGTACACCTCCATGTCAGCATTGGGATCGGTGATGGAGGTCAGCGCGTGGATGCACAACTTCGAGCGCTCTGCGATATCCAGTGTGTCCGGCACCGTGTCCTGAAAGCGGTGGCCGCGATAGGCGGGAATTTCAAAGTGGGGAATCTCGGTGCGGATGTACTCAATGTTCAGTTTGCCTTGCGGTGTTTGGACCGTGGCCGCTTCGTCAAGCGAACCACCGCCTGCGTGGGCCAGACTTCGCGCCCCCGCTTGCGGCAACAACGTTGCTCCCACCGCCGCCAGCGATTTTTTCACAAACTTTCGCCTGTCCATGAACACTTCCTCCTGGGACTGAAACACGAACACGATCTCCATTCAAGGCCTTGTGCCTGGGAGAGTCGAAGCGGGAATCCCATTGATAGCTGCCCGCGCCCACGGCAATATACTCTGGACCGTCACATCGCGCCAAGACTTATCGCAGGACTTGTCCAAGTTGCGCCCATCAAATTCGTGCCCCCCGTGGGCTGGAAATGCCGTTCGTCAAGCACCCTGTGGCGAACTATCCCAAGTCGGCAGTCGACATTTTGATGCGAGAATATGAACCCATTTAGGTGCATTTCAAATCGGAAATCTCAAATCGTGCGTTCGTTGATTAATGCATTGATTCGATGACCGGATGGCCAGATGACTTGATCTTCGACGACAGCCTTCATCCCGCTCAAGGTTTGGGGTAAGCTAAGAGCTATCTCTTTGGCAGGGGGCTGATGATGACAACCGTTTTGAAGGATAAAGTTGCTGTGGTCACGGGTGGTTCGCGGGGCATTGGCTTCTCGGTGGCGCAGGCCTTGCTGGCCGAGGGTGCGAGCGTCTTCATTTGCGGGCGCGACCCGAAAGTTTTGCAGGAGGCGCTGGATAAGCTTCGCATCGCAAGTCCCGCCAATGTGGACGGCTCGGCGGCGGATGTTCGCAACTACGAAGACTGCCGTAAGGTCGTGCGCGCTGCGGCGGAGCGTTTTGGCGGTCTCGACATCCTGGTGAACAACGCGGGCGTCGGCGTGTTCAAGCCCATTGACCAGCTCAGCGTGGAAGACTGGGACACCACCATTCAGACCAACCTTTCCGGCGTCTTCTATTGCTGTCGCGAGGCCATTCCCCTCATGCGCAAACGTGGTGGTGGGTACATCTTCAACATTTCCAGCCTCGCCGGCGTCAATCCCATGGCCACCGGTTCCGCCTACAACGCCTCCAAGTTCGGCCTCAACGGTTTCAGCGAGGCCATGATGCAGGACGTCCGCTACGATGGCATTCGCGTCAGCTACCTGATGCCGGGCAGTGTGGATACGGACTTTGCCGCCGCACCGGGATCAAAACCCCGGCAAGCCTGGAAGCTGACGGGTGAGGATGTGGCCAAAGCCGTGATCGATCTGTATAAATTCCCCCCCACCGCCCTGGCCAGCCGCATTGAAATGCGACCGTCACAGCCACCCCGCAAGAAGTAGAGGTTCGCAGCGGAGGGGCGACAATTTCGTTTGCTTACCCATGAGGGATAATCTTGCGCCAGCCCTGATTCATGGGCAAGCCATCGCCGTCTATTCCCCATAGACGCGGTCGGTGTACACGCTCACACTAGCCGCTATGGTTCGTGCGTCGCGGTTTGCTGTTTCCACTCCCAGAAAATAGTCTAAAGATTCCATTCCGAGTGGCCGATGGAAGAGGAGAAGGCTCTTGGAGAGTTCGGGTGAAGTCTCCCGAAGGTGCGGCGTTGGGCGCCACGTTGCCGCAGACCGAAGCTCTGAAACCTGCAATTCTGATGGGCGGGTGCCCCGAATCGTCCTATGAATCGGCGGCTCACCACCTCGGCTCACTAATGCAAGTCGAATCCTGTTCGAGGAGATGACGATGGCAACTGCAACCACCTTGCTATTTCCTTGGAAGGACGCGTATAGCGTCAACATTGGCGTTGTTGATTCGCAACACAAAGTTCTGGTGAACTTGATCAACGAATTGCACCAGGCCATGATGGCGGGGACGGGCAAGGAGCAGCTCGGAAGAATTCTGTCCAACCTCATCAAATACACCCAGGGTCACTTTAACGCCGAAGAAGGAATCCTGCTCTCCCATCAATATCCGAATTTCGTAGATCACAAGGCTGAGCATGACCGGTTTACCCAAACGATACTGGATTTTCAGGACAAATTTCAGAGGAATGAAATCGGTCTGTCGATTGAATTGATGGATTTTCTGAAAGACTGGCTCGTCAGGCACATCATGGGTGTTGATAAGAAGTACGTTCCCCACTTGAACGCCAGGGGAGTGCACTAAACGGTCCTATTCCTTTCTGCAACTCCCTCTTGCTTTAGGGGGTTACTCCCGGAGATTGCTTGTCCCTTCCATCCCCAGGAACTGATGGAAGTAATAGAGCCAACAGAAAGATCTGATGAAGATGTGTTTCCGCCACCAATGTTCGAAGTGCCTGGGGTCACTTATACTTTAGCCGGGGTCGCGAATTCGACTAGCGGTGACGGTGAGAGACCGTGCTAACAAAGGGCCCTTCACACTGGCTGGCTGGAGCCTGCTGAAAATCCTTAAGGAGACAATTATGGCCACAGCGAATGCCTTGCTTATCCTCTGGAGTGACGAGTACAGCGTCCAAATTGGCATTATTGACATGCAGCACAAAAACCTGGTGAAAATAATCAACGATTTGCACCACGCCATGGTGGGAGGGAATGGCAAGGAACAACTCGGCAAGTTACTGAACGATCTGGTCAATTACACACAGGCACACTTCAAAACGGAAGAGAACTTCATGGAATCGCATCGATACCCGGACTATCCTCAGCACAAGCTTGAGCATGACCGTTTGACGAAGACTGTTCTCGAATTTCAGAGCAAATTCCGGAAGCAGCAGGTGGGCTTGACGATTGACGTGATGGACTTCCTAAAGAACTGGCTAAATGGACACATTCTTGGCACCGACAAAAAATACACACCGTTTCTGAATTCCAAAGGCGTGCGTTGATTCCGCTTCAATTCCTTCAGCGCCGTTTTTGCACTCATCGTTCTGTCCAGGGTGGGCATGGGTATCCAATGTATCATCAATTGACTTGACATTGGCCTCTTTCTGTGATAGCCTAGATTCGAAATGAGCGGCCTGTCCACCCCTCGCCAATTCTCCTTCATGCAAGAATCTTGGGCAACTCTCTGGTCAGGAATCTTGTCCCCACGACGCCAGGACACCTTGCCGTGCGCGAAGTTTTCGTGCCAGGAATCAGCTGCCTTAGCCAGCGGAGCATTCACCAGGCTGCCCGTATGCAGGGATAACCCGAGATGTTGTTGAAAATAAAGGAACGGAACCTCGAGCTTCCGGGATAATCCAAGATGATGTTGAACAAAAGAAACGATTTATTGGCTTTATCCCAATATGCTGGTGAAAGAAAAAATCGATTTCCTTCAACCTCGGCTAAAAACATCCCTATGAATTGCAAAGGCATGGGGAATGAATGGGACTGGCTTTCCACTAATATCAGCACTCGGATTGGGAGAGTTGATGATCCACCTGCAAAAAGTTGCCCCCTAATTCTCCGCTTGGCACCCCGAGTGCTGCAAAAAGTCTGGACGAATCTTCGTCTCGTGGAGTGGGTGACTTCGCCCACCTCTCAATTCTTTTCCTTTGGTGGTTGCTGAAGTTCCGGCCCATTTAATCGCTTTGGAGGTTCCCCCCCTTGCTGAAACAACCTTCCCCTCCTACTCGGCGTTCCTTTCTGAAGCAGACCTTCATGCTAGGCAGCACGTTCGCGACGCTTAAGACGAGTGATGCCCGCGCGCTGGCATTGCCATCCGCCTCGCTGGAAGCCGGGCTCTCCCACGTCGTCATTGCTCGCGACGCCAAAATTCGGAGTGCGGAAACCGGTTTTGACTCTGCGCTGGTGGCCAGACTGCTTGACCGCGCCATGCAGGCTGCCTTTGACTGCGATTCTCCCCTCGAGCCGTGGAAGAGGGTGGTGCGTCCGGGCGAGGTCGTAGGGCTGAAGGTGAATTGTCTCGGTGGCCGCGGCAATGCCACCCGGCCGGAGCTGGTGGAGGCCATTACGGAACGCTTAAGGCAGGCCGGAATTACCGAAATCGTCATTTGGGATCGGCAGAATTCTGACCTGGAGCGCGCCCACTTCAAACTAGCCGAGCACGGCTCGGGCCTGCGATGTTTTGGCAATGAGGCGCTTGGGTTTGAGGATGACCTCTCCACCTTCGGCAAAGCGGGCAGTCTTGTGTGCCGCACGCTTACCCAGGTGTGCGACGCGGTCATCAATCTGCCAGTGCTCAAGGACCATGGCATTGCGGGCGTCACGCTGGCGCTCAAAAGTATGTTCGGCGCGATTCACAATCCCAATAAGTATCACACCGACGCATGTAACCCTTACGTGGCTGATGTCTTCGCGATGGCCCCAATCCGGCAGAAGGTGCGGCTGCACATCTGCGACGGATTGAACGCGCAATACGAGGGTGGGCCGTCGTTCATGCCGCAATGGATGTGGCCCTACAGCGGTTTGCTGGTTTCGCGCGACCCCGTGGCGCTGGATTACGTGGGCTGGAAAATTATCGAAAAGAAACGAGCCGAGGTGGGGATGAAGCCTTTCCATGAATTGAAACGCGAACCTCTGTACATTGCTACTGCCGCCGACGCCGAGCACCGCTTGGGCACTTGCGACCCGAGGCGGATTAAGCAGGTGGAGGTTTGATGGAAAAACCGTCCGTGCTCCGCAGTCCGTGGTCCGTTGACCGGCGCACCTTTCTCCAGACCGCGGCAATTCCCTGCCTCGCGGCCTGGAGCGGTGGGGCTGTTGGGGCGCCGCTTGCGGCGCCTTTCTTTGCGGGCACACCCGCGCCGGAAAGTGACGATCAATTCATCCGCGAAGCCAAGTTCTACGAAAAGTTGCCCTACAAGAAAACCAAGTGCAAACTCTGCCCGCGGGAATGCGTGATTGATGACCAAGAGCGCGGTTACTGCGGCGTGCGCGAAAACCGCGGGGGCACCTACCACACACTGGTGCACTCCCGGGTGGTGACGGCGCACATTGATCCCATCGAGAAGAAGCCGTTCTTTCACTTCATGCCCGGCGCCGTTGCCTTTTCACTCGCCACTGCCGGCTGCAACGTGAATTGCAAGATGTGCCAGAACTGGGACATCTCCCAGGTCCGCCCGGAGCAGCTCCGCGCCACCTATGCGCCGCCGGAGAAGATCGCAGCCCTCGCGCAGGAAAATAGCTGTCCGGTGATCGCCTACACTTACAGTGAGCCTGTAGTCTTTCTCGAATATGTGCTGGATTGCGCCGCGGCGGGCCATGCAGCGGGTGTGCGCAGCGCTGTGGTAAGTGGTGGATACATTCAATCCGACCCGCTCAAGAAACTATGCACGCAAGTTGACGGCATCAAGATTGATCTCAAGGCTTATTCCGAGAAATTCTACAAAGACGTTGTGAACGGCGAGCTGAAGCCGGTGCTGGAAGCGATCCTGACCATTCACAAGGCAGGCGTCTGGAATGAGATTGTTTATCTGGTGGTGCCAACGCTGAATGATGGCGACGCAGAGTTCCAGGGCCTGGCGCGTTGGGTGAAATCGGAGCTTGGCCCTGACGTTCCCCTGCACTATTCCCGCTTTCATCCCGAGTACCTGCTGAAGAACCTGCCGCCCACACCGGTTGAAACTCTGGAGCGAGCCAAGGCCATTGCCGATGCTGAGGGACTGCATTATGTTTACATCGGCAACGTCCCCGGACACCCGGCGGAAAGCACCTACTGCCCGCACTGCAAGAACAAGGTGGTGGACCGCACGGGCTTTACTATCAACGGGGTCTACCTCAAACACGGCAAGTGCCAGTTCTGCCATACGGCGATTCCCGGAGTGTGGAGCTAGAAGGCAGTAGGCAGAAAGCAGAATGTGGAAGTCAGGAAACAGAAGGCAGGTAACGCAAGGTGCAAGAATGAAACCCCGGGGACACTGTGCCAGCCCCCCGAACGAAGTTCGGCCCGTGCGCCTGCCGCGCCTGACCGGGTTTGTTCTCAACGTCCCGATTTTCCTCAGGTAGTATAATGGTAGTATGAAGACGAAAATGAAAACCTCACTTACTCTGTCCCGCGAAGTGGTAAAAGGCATCGACCGCGTAGCGGGGAAAAAGCGTTCCCGGTCAGCGGTGATTGACGATGTGCTGCGCGGGTATCTTTCCCACCGCGAACGCGCCGCCTCCAACGCCCGCGACGCGGAGAAGATCAACCGCTTCGCCGACGAACTGAACGCCGAGATGCAGGATGTGCTCGCCTTCCAGTCGCTCGACCACCTTTGGGAGGAGCAATGAAGCGGGGGGATCTGTATCTGCTGCGCCACCCCGGAGGTGGAGACCCCAAGAAACAGCGGGTGATGACCGTGGTCAGCCGACAGGCCCTGGTTGATTCCCGCTTCCCCACGGTCGTTTGCGCTCCAGTGTTCACGCGCGGTCACGGGCTCGAAACGGAGGTCCCCGTAGGGCCGGAAGACGGCTTGAAACATCCGAGCTGGATTGCCTGCGACGGCTTGGTTAGCATCCCCAAGAGCCGGCTAACCGATTTTGTCGGAAGCCTACCGCCCCAGAAGATCTCGCGCCTCTCACACGCGTTAAGAATCGCTCTGGACATATAACGGCAGCTTGACCACCGAGCCGTTGAGGGGGGAACTTTACCCGATAAAAATGCCCGAAGATAATCGGGAAATGACGTCCCGGGTTTCCAAGTCCGAAACTGCACATATTCTGCTCTGCAATTCGCATTGAGATCTCTCCCGGAATTAGGGGGCGGCAATGCCAAGAGGGATGAGTCCTGTGGTCCTAAAGTATCAAACCGGCGAGGAGATTAAGAAGGGCGACCGTGTCCTGCATTTTGGCGAGCCGGGTGAAATCGAGCTTGCGGCGTCTGACCTAGGCGACCCGGAAACAGATTGGTACATACAAGAGTATGGTGGGGGCGTCATGATTATTGATGCTGTCGTCGGTCGCACATTTGTCGAAGCAGGACAAATCGACAATTATTGTGACCGTTGGGAATTTGTGTCCAAAGCTGACGCGCCTGAAGTGGAATCGTAAGTGCCCTGCCCAATTCCGGATGCTTGGATTCAGGCGATAGAAGGCGGGCGCGCAGTCCGAAATCAAAACGCAAAAGACGAAGCCGGTGTGGCTTTTAATTTTGACTTTTGAATTTCGACTTGTTCTTCCCCCAACAGTTTCGAAGGTGATGCCATGAAGAATACACGTATCAGAACTTTGATCCTCCTTGCGTTAAGCGCATTGATTCTTTCTGTGCCGCGCCAGATCGGCTGCGCCGCGGAACAGAAAATACGCCCCGCGGGTGTAGCAGGCGGTTTTTATCCCGCCGATGCCAAAGAACTGACCCAGATGATTGACGGCCTTCTAGCGAAAAACACAGTGCCGCAAGTGCAAGGTCCGCTAGTGGCGATGATCTGCCCACATGCTGGATATATGTTCACGGGTCCCGTGGCGGCGGCGTGTTATGCCCAACTCAAAGGACGGAGATACTCCCGCGTCATCGTGCTTGCGCCTTCGCACTATGTGAATTTTCAATTCTCCTCCATTTACGATGGCGACGCGTACGCGACTCCGCTGGGCAATGTTCCCGTTGATGCGGAGTTTCGCGCCAAGCTGGCCAAGTTGAGTTCCAACATCAAGATTTCCGATCAAGGGCATGTCCAGGTGGGAGAGAATGCGGAGCACGCGCTGGAAGTCCAACTGCCGTGGCTTCAGCGCACACTGGGAGAATTCAAACTTGTGCCGATCATCATGGGCAATCAGGATTACGGACAGGAGCGGGCCTTGGGTCGTGCACTCGCAAAGGCGCTGCTGGCGGAGACGCCGGAATCGCGTGCTAACACGCTGATCGTGGTGAGCTCCGATCTCTCCCACTATCACACCTACGACTACGCGAATAATGTGGACCACCAAACGCTCCAGGCCATTGAGGAGTGGGATTATCTCAGCCTGTCACGCAACTTCGCCCTGTGGGAGCGCGGCACGCAGACGTGGGAAGCCTGTGGTGGAGGCTTGATCGTCGCCGCCATGATCGCCGCCGAAAGATTGGGCGCAACACACGCGCAAATTCTGAAATACGCCAACTCCGGCGACGCCACCGCAGACAAGACTCGAGTGGTGGGTTATGGCGCGGTGGCAATTACGCGGGCAGGTCCGGAGGAAGTGAAAAAGAGCGCGGATTTTTCCCTGACCGGGAATGAGAAGGGCGCGCTGATGAAGATCGCCCGGACAGCAGTTGAAACTGCGGTGCGCGAACGCAAGATGTACCTCGTGGGCGCCATCGAACTTCCCCGTCTGGCGGAAGCACGCGGCGCGTTCGTAACCCTCAAAGAGCATGGCGAGCTGCGCGGTTGCATTGGTTACATCACGCCCATGAAGAGTCTGGCTGAAACGGTACGCGACGTGGCTACCTACGCGGCCTTGGAGGATTCACGCTTCACGCCCGTCACCACCCAGGAGCTACCCCTTCTCGAGTATGAGATATCTGTGCTGTCGCCCCTTCGCCGCGTTCTGGAAATCAAAGAGATCAAGGTGGGCAAACATGGATTGATTATGAAGCAGGGCGATATCGAAGGACTCTTGCTGCCGCAGGTTCCCGTGGAAGAACACTGGGACCGTGACACCTTTATTCAGCAGACCTGCCTCAAGGCTGGCCTGCCGCGCGACGCGTGGAAGGACGATGACACCGATATCTTCATGTTCACCGCACTGGTGTTTGGTGAACATTCCGCAACCCTGGGGAGCGCCATTGACCCGCCGCCCGCCCCCAACCGCAAGCAGCTGCCATCACCGCTGGGGCTAAATTCACCGCAGCCATAAGCGCTGCCGTGCGCAGAAATCCGAAGACAGGAATGAGAAAAGCGCTTAGTGCCAACGCACCTGCACAGGCGCCGGCTAGATCCAGCGCGTAAAGCACGCCCGGGGATCGGTTGCCTTCCTGCATATCGCCAAAATATGCGCGGCTGGCGAGCAGGAATTGGAACCCACCGGCCAATCCTGCAGCCAATGCCAAGGCGGGGAACAGGATCTCGCTCACAGCCCAATCGCCGCCCGTGCTGCTCACTCGGCCTAGTTGAATGAACAGTCCATAGAGCAATAATGGTGAGGCGCCTAGTAGAATTTGAAGGCCCGCGAGAACGCGCAAATCGTGCGGCAAAGATATACGGTGCGGGTGCGAATCCCGGCGCAGAGCCAACCACGCTCCCAGTGCCACACCCACCATGAATAAAGCAACCAGAATGGTCAGCTCGTGGTAAACGTATCCGTAGAGTGCCTGGAATCCCAACAGGAGAAGGATTTCCAAACCCAACTCCGTGAAACCCACAGCCGCTACCGCGAAGGCCACTGAGCGGCGTGCCCTTGCTGCTGCCTTGTCTTCCCGGCGCACTGGCCACAACCACAAGAGTGATCCCATCGTCACGAGCACCATCACGGTGGCCAGGAAGAGCCGCCTAAAGCTTACGCCGGCAAGCGACTCAAACCAGCGGGCGGAAGTTTGGTGGAAGGGAGCGCTCCACAGAGCCACGTCAAAGTAATAGGCCACTGGCGCAAAGTCCTGATTCACCGGAGTTGCAGGTAGGGGTTCGATTTGGAGTTGCAAATCTTGCATGCGGTCCGGCGACATGCGAAACGGCAAGAAGTTTTCCCCCACATATTGGGTGCGCAAATGGCGCGCTCGCAAACGCCGCAAGAGTTCTTGCGGATCGCCAGTCAGCGCACCGGGTCTTGCCGCCGCAAAGAAATGGACAGTGTCACCTGGAATCGCCGTGACTGCTGGAAATACCTGGCGTAAAGTAAGCTGGAGGCAACGTAGAAAGTCAGCCAACGGCTGACTGATGTAATTTTCTGAGGAGGTCACCTGGAACGAAAAAATCCCACCGGGCCGGAGCTTTGAGGCGGCTTGCCGGAAAAACTCTTTCGTGTAGAAGCGATTAAGCTGCGCCGTATGCGGGTCAGGCAGGTTCACGATGATGACGTCAAATGAATCCGGCGTGGATTTCAGGAACCGCCGCCCGTCCATCGAGTGGATCGTCACGCGGGAATCGCCGTGGATCTTCTCCCACGCCGCGGGGAAATATCGCGCCGCAATGTTAAAGATCATGGGGTCAAGTTCGACGTAGTCAATACGCTCAAGGCTGGGATGGTGTAGCGCCTCCGCCACGCTGCCATTCACGCCGCCACCGATCAGCAGCAGGCGGCGAGGGGCAGGATGTTCAAGGAGGGCAAAATGCACGGCCTCTTCCGCCGCAGCGGGGTCCGGCACGGTCATGACGATCAAGCCATTCTCGAAAAGGCTTCGGCTCTCCCCCGTCTCTACAACGGCCAGGCTGCCGTAAACGGAGTTCTGCGATGCCACCAGATTGAAGCCGCGCCACAGCCGGGCAAGGGATAGCGGCTGAAGTTCGTGACCGCCAATGAGAAGCAGCCCCGCCAACACGGCAAAGCCTGCACCCAGAATTCTCCGCCGCCTGCTGACGGGGGCCAGAACCACCCAAGCGGAGAGGAGATTCAGAACTCCCAGAAGCGTCGTAATGGCAAACGGATTGGGCAGCCGAACCAGCGTCAGTCCTGCCACCAAGCCCCCCACTCCCGAACCTGCCGCTTCCAGCAGATAGACAGCCCCCGTAGCGGCAGCGGTGGACGCCCCGGTGGCATCCTGGAACAGGCGGCTACCCTCGACAAACAGTGCGCCGGAGATCACGCAGAGAATACTCAGCGTGGCGAAAGAGATGACGAACATTGGCACGGGGCCAAGAATTTCCCCGGGTAGCGAGTGGGTAAAGTCTTTGCTGGCTCGCACCGCAAACAAGGTAGCAGGCAGCGCGAAAGCCAACAGTGTTTGAAGGCCCGCCACGAGTTTTCGCGGGGAACGAGTGCGCATCGCCCAGCGTCCCACCAATCCCGCACCAAGCGCCGTCCACAACAGCCAGTTGGCCAGCATCACTCCCAAAGCCAGTTCGTTGCCATAGAAGACCACCAGTAACTCCCGCATTAGCAAGACTTGGGCTATGACCGACGTGAAGCCAATGAGGGACAAGACCATGCGAAGCGTCCATCCTCCATTGGATGTTTGCCGAAATGTGCTTTGGAACCCCATTTGCTGATTCATCTGAATGGGACAGAGGGCAATACGGTTGCCAATTCGTCGAAATCCCGTAAATCCTTGGAAGTCGGAAACATCAATTTACCATCAGGTAACTTAAACATGGCCAACACTCAACAGCCCACGGAAAATCCAGCACCAGACCCGACCCCCCGGCGCGAAATGCTGCTCAAACTCCTCCGCGTAGGAGGCCTTAGCGCTTCCGCTGCCGCCGCGGCGTTGTGGCTGCACAGCCGGAGTCATCGGCCGCAGGACGAAGCCCCGCTGACGCTCGCCCGCAGCTTCACCGTGCCTGCTGACGCCAACCTTCCGGAAATGGTGGTGGCGCAGGGAGAAGATCCCCGGGCGATGGTGCGAAAAGCCCTTGAGGGTCTGGGCGGCATCAGGCGCTTTATATCACGTGGGGATGTCGTGGTGGTGAAGCCCAATATCGCGTGGGATCGAACCCCTGAGCAAGCCGCCAACACCAATCCGCAGTCCGTGGCGGAAATGGTGCGGCAGTGTTTGGATGCGGGGGCGAAGAAGGTGATTGTTACCGACGTTAGTTGCAACGAACCTCACCGCTGCTTTGAGCGGAGTGGCATCGCCCGCGCCGCGAGTGACGAGGGGGCACAAGTCGTGCTCCCGGAGGATAACCTGTTTCGCCAGGTCAACCTGCGCGGAGACGTTCTGGGTGAATGGCCGGTGCTTGAACCTTTCATCGCCGCGGACAAGATGATCAACTTTCCCGTGGCCAAGTCGCACAGCCTGACGGGCGTCACTCTGGGTATGAAGAACTGGTATGGGATTCTGGGCGGCGCGCGCAACCGGCTGCACCAGCGCATTCATGAAAGCCTCGCCGACCTTGCCGACGTCATGCGGCCCACCCTGACGCTGATTGACGCCTACCGCGTGCTCATCCGCAATGGTCCCACGGGAGGCAGCCTGGCCGATGTGCTGTTGAAGAAGACGTTGATTGCGGGCACGGATCCCGTGGCGCTTGATGCTTACGTGGCCAAGGCCTATTGGAACTTAGAGCCAAGCCAATTGCGCTACTTAAAGCTGGCACAGGATCGCGGTTTGGGAAGAATGGATTTTGAAAAGGTGCGAACGGCGACGGTGACCGCGTAAGTCAGTTGACCCAACCACCTTCATCGACATCTTCGAGGCCGTCAACTTCACCCGAAAGTGCCTGTGACATGGCAATGGATTCACTTACCGCATCGGCGATCTCTTCGTCGCTTGAACGCGCCAGGTCTGAGAGGATTTCCTCCGCGTCCTTGGGGCGAATATAGCCGATGGCTTCAATGGCAGCGATCAGCAGGTCCTTGGGGGTTGACGGTTCCTGGATCAGGGCGACGATGTGCGGCCACGCAGCCTCAAGTTCACGGGCGCCGGCGGAATTAACCGCCTCATAGTGAATTTCAGGGTCGGCGTTTTCAAGCGCATCCATGATTTGATCGTCAAACCCCGGAACCCTGCTCATGGCAAATACCGCTGTCAGCATCCAGTCCTTGTCACCACTCGAGTAGGCGGTGCGGACGACGCTAGTTTGCCAATCCTGGGGAGCGCGAACCGCCGCCTCCAGAAATCGCCGCCGCAATTCCTTGGAATTGCCCTCGTCAAGGTAAAGTTTGTGGAGCAACTCCTGGATGGCGTGGAACGTCTTTTCGGTAATGGGGAGATCATCCGGATCGTCAAACCCGTCAAGATCAGATTGTTCCAGGACGGGGCCCAGGCTGATGGCTGCCGTGGCACGCAAGTCTTCTGGCTCTGAACCACTGCCGGCAATCGCCATCAGGGCCTCTGCCAACTCATTGTTCATAACCGGCGAATCGCCCACAAGCTCGGCAGCGAGAAGCCGGTCCGCTGCGCTCGTCCCCTTATCCCTATCCCTTAGGATTTCAAGAAGAAAATCCCCGGCATCTTCCGGCCAATCCCAGGGAGGCGTTTCTTGCAGGGTTTTGAGGTCCATAATAACTCCGCGTCTTTCTCAACTATGGCGTGCTCTAACCCTACCGCTAATCGCTTTGTGAATTCAAGACTGAAATCCACTTTGGAGGAGAGAACACAACCGGGGGAGAAGGCGTTACTTGAGCTTTTTTTGCAATTCCGCCACAAGCTGCTCCGCGCGTTCGATTTGCCGCGTTACCTGCTTGGGCGCCGTGCCACCGGTCAAGTTACGCCGTGCGACGGAGCGCTCCATGGAGGTGGCCACATCGTGCAAGTCCGGATCCCATCCCGGGATAATCTGTGCCGCTTCCCCCGCGGACAATTCCTGAAAGGTCTTGCCCGCCGTTGCGCAGTAGCGAACCAGCCTGCCCACCTGTTCATGCGCGTCGGCAAAGGGAACGCCTCGCCCCACCAGTTCATCCGCAAGGTCGGTGGCCGTCAGGAATCCGAGCTGGGTCATAGCCTTCATGCGTTCGGGGCGAATGCGCAAGGTGGCGGCCACACGGGCGGCAATTTCCAGCGCGCCCAGGGTGGTATCCACTCCCGTGAACATGACTGCCTTGTCTTCCTGAAGGTCGCGATCGTAGGAAAGCGGCAGGCCCTTCATGACCGCGAGCATTGACATCAGATTGCCCAGCAGGGTGCCTGAGCGTCCACGAATCAGTTCCAGCGAGTCGGGGTTCTTCTTCTGCGGCATCAGGCTGCTGCCGGTGGAATATGCGTCGGCAAGCTCCACGTAAGCAAACCCGGGCGAGGAATAGATGATCAGGTCCTCAGCCCAGCGGCTCAAGTGGACCATGGTGAGGGAGCAGGCAAAAAGCAATTCCGCCACAGGGTCGCGATCGGAAGTGACGTCCAAGCTGTTGCGGGCCACACGGGCAAATCCCAATTCCTTCGCCAGGCGCTCACGGTTTACTGGGAAAGTGGTTCCCGCCAGCGCTCCGGCGCCCATGGGGAGCTCATCGGCGCGGACGCGGCAATCGCGCAGGCGGCTGCCATCGCGGCAGAACATCTCGAAATAGGCCAGCAGGTAGTGGGCAAATAGGATGGGCTGCGCGGGCTGAAGGTGCGTATACCCGGGCAGAATCACGGTGGAGTGGCGCCGCGCGTGGCTGACCAGTGCGGCCAGAAGATCGGCAAGGGCGCGCTCCAGATGGAGAGTTGCGTCCTTCACGTAAAGGCGCATCTCCGTCGCCACCAGATCGTTGCGGCTGCGGCCGGTGCGAAGTTTGCGAGCCACTTCGCCCGAGATGTGTTCCAGTTCGCCCTCCACCCAGGTGTGGACGTCTTCGGCCGTTTGCCCCTGGGCCCAGCTTGCATCCTTTTGGACTCTGCGGCGCAAGGCGGCGAGGCCGGCGGAAATTTGCGAGGCCTCACGCGGCTTCAACACGCGAGCCGCCGTCAAGGCTTTCACGTAGGCAAGATTGACACGCAGGTCGTACAGAACGAAACGTTGATCGAGGGAAAAAGACTCGGAAAACTTTTCGAACTGTGGGTCGCGCTTGCCGCTAAAGCGTCCCCCCCAAAGCTTCATCCCTTCTTCCTTCCGGCGGGCTTGGCTTCCCGCTTCTTGCGCAGGGCGGCTTCGATCCGCAAGGGCAGGCCGAGGATGTTGATAAACCCTTCGGCGTCCTTCTGATCGTAGTCCGAGCCCATCACAAAGCTGCCGATACTGGTGTCATAGAGGGAATTGGGCGATACGCGATCCAGCACGCGGATGTGGCCGCGATAGAGACCCAGGGTGACTTTTCCGCTCACATTCCTTTGCGTGGAATCAATGAATCCGTCCAGCGCTTCGCGCAGCGGCGTGAACCACTGCCCGTAATAGACCAACTCGGCATAACGCAAGGCCACATGCTGTTTGTAGTGGAATGTCTCGCGGTCAAGGCAGAGAGCCTCAAGCTCATGATGGGCGGCGTAGATCAGCGTGCCCGCCGGCGTCTCATATGCGCCATGCGATTTCATTCCCACCAGGCGATTTTCCACCAGGTCGGTGCGGCCCACGCCGTAGCGGCCGCCAATTTGATTCAGGGTCTCGATCAGTTTCACGGGGCGCAGGCGCTTGCCGTTGACGGATACCGGCACACCGGCTTCAAAGCCGATGACCACGGTTCCTTCTCCGGCCGGGGCCTTTTGCGGACTCGCGGTAAGCTTCCACGCATCCTCGGGCGGTTCGCCCAGTTTGGTTTCCAGCGGACCGCCTTCGTGGCTGAGGTGCCACAGGTTCTGGTCGCGGCTGTAAAGATCCTTCTTGGTGACGGGGACGGGAATGTTGTGGTTCTCCGCATACTGCAAGGCGTCTTCGCGCGATTTGATGGACCATTCGCGCCACGGAGCGATGACGTGCAAGTGGGGCGCCAGCGCCTTGAACGTCAGTTCAAACCGCACCTGATCATTCCCTTTGCCCGTGCAGCCGTGCGCCACGGCGTCCGCGCCCGTTGCAAGGGCCACCTTCACCTGGGCCTTGGCGATCACCGGCCGGGCAAGCGATGTTCCCAATAGGTATTTGCCTTCATAAAGCGTGCCTGCCTTGACGGCCTTCCAAAGGTAGCCAGTCACAAACTCTTCCCGCAGGTCTTCCACAAACACCTTGGAGGCGCCGCTGGCAAGCGCCTTCTTGCGCACAGCCTTGTAATCGTCACCCTGGCCGACGTCTCCGACCATGGCAATGACTTCGCAACCGTAGTTTTCCCGCAACCAGGGAATGATGATGGAGGTGTCAAGCCCTCCCGAATAGGCAAGAACAACGCGTTTTATTTCTGCTGGGGAATTTGGCATGGATTTAAGTTTGGTTCCTTTATTTGAGGTTGTCAGTCGTCAGCGCTCAGCTATCAGCTATGCGATTAGTATTCAGAGATTAGTTTTAAGCACTCAGCGATCAGTCATCGATCTCAAATGGGATTTACTGATGGCCGGGATCTATTGACTCAAGAATTCCTGTATATTAAATCAGTTTTCAGTCGCTCCAGTCATCACTATTTTGCTCTGCATCAATGATGACTGAAAGCGAGTGCCGAATGCTGATTGCTGAAAGCAGATGGCTGACAGCTGCGAGCTGACACCTGACACGTTCGCTTGCTCCTACGCCGCCACCAGCGCCAGGATCTTCTTGCGAATCAGTTCCGCCTGGTGCGCGCTGGGCGTGGCGACAAAAATGGTGTCGTCACCGGCAATGGTTCCGACGACTTCATCCCAGGGGTTGGCGTCCAGAGCCGCAGCCACCGAGTGAGCGTTTCCCGGCCGGGTCTTCAGGATTACCAAATTGGCCGCCAGGCGGGTATCACTCAGGAATTCCTTTAGCACGATCGCCAGCGTCGGTTGCAGCGAAGCCATGGGACCCACGTTGTCCGGCAGGCGGTATCCCGTGCGCGTCTTCACCAGGCCCAGGTCCTCGATGTCGCGCGAGACGGTGGCCTGGGTCACATGGATGCCTCGACGCTTCAGCTTGCGGCGAAGGTCGTTCTGGGTTGCGACCTCCTCTTCACTGCGCAGGAGGTCCACGATCTGGGTCCTTCGATAAACCTTGTCCATGTAATTTTATGCAAACAACGCATAAATATACCACAGGGCGAAGGGAGGCGGCAAGCGGGGTACTGACGCGTTTGGAAGTCTGCGATCCCGACGGGATGTTCTCGTAGAGGCGGCGGAATATATCCCGATCCAATCAGAACGTCGCCACATGGCGAGGTAAACTCGCCTCTACGATGCCGGGCTGTCACGTCGATCTCCGATCGACCCCGCTCTTATCCTTGCGCCACCCCGCTGCGAAGTTCGGCTTCTCCTTTTCGATCGTGATCCTGCGAGCAACTGCACGCCCAATCTTCCGGCTTGGACTTGGATTCTTCCAACTCCGGCATAAATGAAATCCTTCCGCTGGGCATGGTCACAATGGTAGATTAGGCGACACGGGGCATTTCAATGTAACCACCGAGGCGGAATCACTCCCTGTAGTGTTTGTAGCGGATTAGATTGAGGAATGGAGATCTTCCCCATGATCGACTTGCACGCTCTGCGAGACAAAACGGTAGTCTTGAAAATCACAGGATTCCCTCATCCGATCACTGCAACGGTGGTTAATGTCGAAATCTCTGGAATATGGATTTTGACACAAGAACTCCCACCCGAACTTGCACAGGCCGGCGCGTTAATCCAGGCCGGAGCCAGGAAACCGGTCGTCTTTGTGCCTTTTTCTCAGGTTCTCTATTTGGTCGCAACTCAGGAGTAAGGTCACAAAGCGTCGACCCGTTCGTGGATTTGAGACCGGCGCCGCAAATCTGTTGCGGATCATGCAACGTAGAGTCGGCGGAATATATCCCGATCCTGTCGGGACGCCGCCAGGTGGCGAGGTAGACTGGCCTCTACAATTCCAGTCTGTAGTGGCGGTGTCCCCACCGCCGTTCGGGGGTCTGCGACCGCCGCTGCCACGAACCGCCGTGGCTAGAGCGGTTTTGATTTAAGCGCTCGCATTTCGTGCCACGGGCGTCCCGCCCGTGCCTGAGCATGGCCGGGACGGCCATGGCACATCTCAGCTTCCGGCTTCGCCGCGCTGTAAACACTTAATTCAAAAACGCTCTAGAAAATCGGCGGGGCGTGTATCACCCCCGGTTCAAGTGGGAGTACGGGGGCAGCGTGGTCAAGCGGGTGTCCTCCACTGGGCCGCCCACGGTGAAGTGGTAAAGGCTCTGAAACTGATCCCCGTTCAAGCCAAGGACATTGTGAACGGCGTCATCGAAGAAGCAGCCGATTCCGGTGCCGCGCACTCCGGCGGCTTCCGCTTCCAGATAGAGCACCTGCCCCAAACTGCCCGCCTCCCAAAACAACCGCCGGTACCACCACGCGCCCTTGGCACGGATGCTCTGGGAAAATTCGGCAATCATGCCGAGGCTGAAGGCGCCATCACCGGCAATTTCCTGATGGCAGCTCACGGTTTGCGCCGTCTCGCGAAAGTCTCCCTCCACCAGAGTGAACAACCGCAGGTGCTCAGGGCAATCCTGCGGGCGTTTCCAGAGGAATTCAGGACGCAGGGCGGCTCGGAGGCGGTCATGAACCGCGGAGCTTCGCTCCAGCAGGTACAGCCCCGGCGCCAAACCCCGGACGCGGTGCACAAAGATGGCGCAATGGATGTGGGGCGGCCACGGCCAGACGTCCCAGGGAGGAACCCCTGCGCGTGGCAGCAACCGATCAAGCATTCCATAAAACGCGGCGGCGGAGATTGAAGTGCGGCCATCGAGAGAAACGGCGCTGCGGCGCTGCTTAATTAGACGAGCGGCGTTGGGGGGCTGCCCGATGGTGGGCCGAACCTCGAGCACCGGGAGTTCGTCCGGTGCCGCAGAGCCCTCTGAGATGCCGTCATCCCCCGTGCCCACCCGCTGCCATGCCGCCTCGGCGACGTCATCAATTGCCGGCCACTCGACATGCGCGGAGCTTAGCGGGTTGGGCGCCCCCACCCAATGGGCCGAGGATAGCGCGTTGCGCAGTTCGCCTGGATCAACTTCCGTCGAACCCTCTTTGGGCTGGAACGAGCCCCCACCCTTGTTCCCCGGGGTGGGCGGAAGTCGCGGCGTCAAAAATCCACCCGCCGATTGATCGGAAGTTGAGATCAGCAGCAGCGCGTCTGGGTGCTCAAGGTCCTGCCGATCGATGGCCATGCTGCTTTCCGGCTGAGGCAGCCCCAGCAGGTTGGAAATGGTCGCATCGGAAATGTTGGTCAGCAGGCGCGCGGACCAGCCCAGGGTGGCCGCGGCATATCGCATGCTGGCGATCGCGTGCCCAATATCGTGCTGGCAATAGCGAAAGGCGCGCTCGCCGTACTTCCACGCTTCGCGCCAGTAGATGGATGATAGACCCAGCAGAAATGAGTCCGGAGGCAACGACTCCGCAATATTATGCGCCGCTTGACTCGCCAAAATGCAGCGCCGCTCGAGCAAGTGGTCGCGGCTGACGTAGTGATACACCCCGGCGGGGGCGCCCGGAATCTCCCGCAGAATCGCATAGCCTTCCGTGGGGTGAAGGTTTCCGCTGGATGGGTTGCACCGCAGCGCCCAGCGGGTGTCTGCAATCTCTTTCCATGCCGACAAGCCCAGCGCCAGCTCAAAGATCATGCCGATACTTTCAAGATTCAATGGAATGGCGGGAACGGCGCCGGGAACGTGAATCTGGTCAAAGCCCGAGTCGAGCCGGTCGGCGATCAGGGGAAGCTCCACACGCTCCGCTCCCGAGTAGGTGCGGAAGGGATCAGGCTGCGTGGCCCAGTCCAGGTATCCTAATGAGGCGGCAAAGCGATGAAAGTGATGCTTGGTGCGGCGATGATAGGCCAGAACTCCGTCAATCGACTCCTGATTGAGGGTTTGCGCCATTTCGGCCTGCGATCGATTCACATCTTGGTTCACAATACTCCAATTCGAAAAGTGCGGCGCCCGCTTCGGCTTTGTCGATGAAAATCTGCCCAAACGGTATTGCAGGATGGAGTCCCATAGACGCTGAAATAGTGCACATTGCCATTATGGCCCTGGCGACGCGATCCAGTCGAGGCCCCGTGCGGCCCTCGACTTTTCACAACCCCGTCTCTCGGGAGTTTGAATGCGTTAGGCGGTTCCACGGTTTGGTAAAAACCGTCAAGGTGATCGCAAGTTGAGGAGGGATCAACCCTTTGTGGGGTGGCCACCTTGAAATTTATGTATGTGTGCCTTCGCTTGTCATGTAAACTGCGCCGATGCCGCCCGTGAGAATTATTCGATTTTGGCGGCGGAATGCCCGGGCTGAACCATGGGTGCGCGAGATCGCAGGCGGCGGCCACGGTCGCATCCATGAGCAGTTAAGGTATGCGCACCCCGCGGGCGCGAGGTGCCGGTGAAGGAGACTATCAGGAAACGGTTCTTCGCAGAGGATTGAACGTCTTGCTTGAGAATTTGTCCGGGGAATGCGAGCGTATTTGTCCCGGGAGAAGGAGGAAGACAGCATGGGAGGCATGATTCCATTATCGGATGCATCTCGACGGCCCAGCCGCTTTGCATTCGTCACCACGGCCATTATCGGCGTAAACGCGGTCGTCTTCGTGATGGAACTCATGGGTGGCAACGCATTTGTGGATCGGTGGTCGGAGATACCCGCCAATATTGTGGCAGGCCGCCAATGGATCACCATCCTGACGGCCATGTTCATGCATGCCGGCTGGATGCACATTATCGGCAACATGGTGTTCCTGTGGGCATTTGGCCCGGAGGTGGAAGACACCATGGGGCGGCCAAAGTACCTGGCGTTTTACCTGCTCAGCGGCCTCGTAGCTTCGGTGGCACAGACGGCGATAGCGCCCGGGTCCACAATTCCCAATCTGGGCGCCAGTGGCGCGATCGCGGGTGTGATGGGCGCTTTTCTGGTCACCTACCCCCGTGATAAGATCCGGGCAGTTCTCTTTATTGGTTGGTTCGCCCGCATTACATTTATTCCTGCCGCGCTCTTGATCGGAGTCTGGTTCCTGATTCAGCTCTTCAGTCAGGTCGGCTCTGTGTCTAATGTGCAGTCCGGGGGTGGAGTCGCATATGCGGCTCACGTGGGGGGCTTCATCTTTGGTGCGATTACCGCACGATTGTTTGAGAACTCCCGGCGCATCGCTGCCGCTTAGCGCCAATTCGCGGAATTCCCGGGCCGTCCCCACCTGGTGAATTCTGACATTCGGGCGCGGAAGAATATATTCGCCAGTCGAAGTGCAAATCACGACCGCTCTTATTGTTCCGGCATCGTGAGGGACTTGGTCCGAGTCTTGTCACCAGAAGGGGGATGCGCCACAGTGAAAGCCAAAACAAAAACTGCCTTGCAGGCTGCCACCACAGCCGACCAGCAACTGGAAGGTTTTATCGAAAAGTTCGACTCGAAAAACGCAGCCCTGATCCGTTCAACGCGCAGGGCGCTGCGCAAACGTCTACCGACCGCCAATGAACTTGTGTACGACAACTACAATTTCTTCGTAATTGGGTATTGCTCGACTGAGCGGCCGTCCGATTGCATCGTTTCCATTGCCGCCGCCGCGAACGGCGTGGGACTCTCCTTCTATTACGGAGCCAAGCTCCCCGACCCTCATGGGTTGCTCCTCGGCAGCGGCAGCCAAAACCGTTTTATCAGGATCGAGTCGGCGCGGACCCTTGCCCGTCCGGAGGTCAAGGAGCTGATCGCTGCTGCCGTCGCGCAGGCGGAGCGGCCTTTGCCTGCGAAGGGCAAAGGCAAGCTGATCATTCGATCTGTCGCGGAAAAACAGAGGCCCCGCCGCAAGGCCTCGGTGTGACGAGGGGACAGCCCCCCCATCCTTAAGGCGAGCCCAGTTCTCGTAACCACACTATGAATTATTTCGTCTAAAAATTGTTAAGGGATGTAAAATCCCGGCAGGAGGCCAGCCGTGAGATACGATCGTATACGACGTGTACTCGTGGTTGTGGTCGCAGGACTGCTTTTTCCACCAGCAGCTCTCTTGAGTCAGCGACAGAAATCTTCCCCGCCCCGTTCCGCGCGGTTTAGCATTTTTACTGGCGCGGTCAACGTGACTCCCCCAGGCGCAACTACACCCGTTCCCGCCCAGATGAACACCCCCATCGAAGAAGGCACGGTGGTGTCAACATCGTATGGCGGCATTGCCACCGTAAAGCTTGAAAACGGCTCGACCATGGAAATGGATGAACTCACCCAGGCCGGCTTCACCAAGCTTGGCGCCGATGTCAATGGCAACAAGCTGAATGTCATCACTCTGGAAAATGGACGCTGCGAATTTCATTTCACTCCGGAAGAGGGAAATAGAGACGCCGTCAAGATTGCCGACGCGACGGTGGTCCCCGACGGGAAAGCCAATTTCCAAGCGGCCTTTGTCCAGGGCAAGATGCAGATGCGCGTGCTCGGGGGATCGGTCACCGTGTCGGCCCACTCCGCCTCCCTGACGATGGGCAAAGGGAAATTCATGGAATACCGCCCGTCGGAAGACCCAGAAGTCGCCACCTCACACGCACGAGTTGTGCGCCTTAGCTACGTGAGCGGCACCGTGACGCTCAAGCGGGCAGGCGAGGAGGAAGCAGAGACGGCGATGCTGAATACGCCGATCCAGGAGGGATATGAACTCTCCACTTCCGAATCGAGTTACGCCGAAGTGGAGTTTGAGAACGGTTCCACCGCACGCCTCGGCGAACAATCCAAGTTGCTCATCCATCAGCTTGCGCTCGACGCCAATGGCGACAAGCTGAACGGGCTGACATTTGAACAGGGATACGCCACTTTCCACTTTGTGCCGGAGCGAAACGCTCCCCATCCAAAGGAAGGCAATGACGCGGGCAGCCTACTCCCCGAAGACAAAGACGTTTACCATGTAAAACTTGCCGACGCCACCGTCACAGCAGACGGCAAGTGCGAGTTCCGCACCGATTTGGAGGGGGACCGCTTTCGCGTGAAGGTTTTCAATGGCTCGGTTAATTTGTCCACCCCCGCCAAGTCGATTCATCTTGGCGAAGGCAAGGTCCTGGAAAATCGACCCACCAGCGCCGAAGCCTCTTTGAGCATTAAAGGGGGCATTGTCAAGGATGACTGGGACCGTTGGACCGAGGCACGTGACAATCAAGCGCTGCTGACTTCAAGAGACGAGTCCGTCCACCCCGTTGGACCAAGCTATGGTTGGGGCGAGCTCAACACCTATGGCGAGTGGGTTTCGCTTTCGGGCGGCAGGTTCGGATGGTCGCCCTACACCGGTGCAGGCTGGTCGCCCTACACCCATGGCTATTGGAAATGGATCCCGGGATTGGGTTGGACGTGGATACCCATTGATCCGTGGGGTTGGCTCACTGACCACTGCGGTTTTTGGGATTTCGACGACAGCTTTGGTTGGTTTTGGACTGACCCCATGTTCGGGTGCGGATCCTGGTTTCCCTCTTGGGTGAATTGGTACACAGGACCGGGGTGGATCGGCTGGAGACCAAGAGGGCCGGGTCACCGTCCGCCGAATCTTCCACCCCATGGCGGTCCACCCGTTCGTCCTCATCCGGGTCCCGGTTCGGTCCTGAATTTCCGGCCCGCATCACCTGCGAGGGAGATTATCACCGTACCCACGGCGGTGGTTCAGAATCGGCAGATGATTACACCTCAAATCGTGAACCACGTGGAATCGACGGAGGGAAGCCTGATTGAACCTCCGCCCTTCGAGCCGAACGCGAGGACCACAAGCATCACTACATCGCTTGCCGTGAACCCTGGAACCCCATCTGCGAACCCTGCTACCACGGTTTCGGCGGTGCCTGTATCACCCCATGGCAGCGGACCGAACATTGGCTTCGCAAATCACACTTCTGCGCCTTCAACCATCCTGGTGGGGGGCAATGCGGCAATCGAAAGTGCCCTGTTGGCAAGTCACGGGTTCCGTTCCGGCCACCAGCCCTTGCGCGCCATCGGAGGCGCAACCCTGGGAGGACATTACGACGTCCATGGCTCGCCGGGTGAGATCCGCGGCCACACCTCTATCGGGACTGGGTCGAATGGCGTGGGCACCAGATTGAGTGGCCCGGTGGGGGCACCCAATACGCTCCATGCCGCGGGCGGGTCAATAGCAGTTGCGCCCCACGGTGGAGGTAACTCTCGCGGGGGCTTCACCTCTGTCGGATCATACAGTGGCGGGCACGCTGGTAGTGGTGGAGGCAATTCGGGCGGTGGGGGCCACGGTGGCGGCTCCAGTGGCGGCGGCGGAAGCGTCTCTGGTGGTGGTGGAGGCGGTGGTGGCCATGGCGCCGGGTCTGGCGGCAGTGGAGGTGGCGGTGGAGGTGGTGGACACCACTGAGGGAGAGCGAGACAGACACGATATTTCCAATTTCTTGCCCTATCTTGTGGGCATAAAAAACCGTGAACCATGCTATTGAAAATGGTATATACCGTGTCTGTCCCCTGACACCCTTATTTCCCAAAAGTGTTCCTGATTTCCGATTCTCAATTTTGGGGTTCACTCCAAGCGACGAAAGTCGAGCTGCAGAAAAATGTTCCCAGGCTCCGTCGCCGGGGTTAAACTCACCCGCGATGCCAGAAATCAATCCTGAATCAAGGAGCGCCATACAGCCGGAACTTCTGGCCGGTGAGAACATTTTATGGGCTGGCCAGCCCAATACCGGCGTGATCTTCCGTAAGGACGATCTGTGGCTCATCCCGTTCAGCCTGATGTGGGGCGGATTCGCGATCTTCTGGATGGCCGGGGCATCCGGATTCTGGCCGCCCAGCCATCACTCCGGCCGACCGTGGCTATTTGCAGTGATTTGGGGCACCCCATTTGTTCTGATGGGCCAATACATGATCTGGGGCAGGTTTTTTTACGCGGCCTGGAAGAAGCGGCGCACCCATTATGCGGTCACTGACCGTCGCGTGGTGGTGGTTCAAAACGCGTGGAAGCGGCAAGTGGCCTCGGCCGATGTCGATGGTCTGCTATCGATCACCAAAGTCGAGGGGCGCAACGGAGTGGGGACGCTGAGGTTTGCTCCATCCGGACCCCTGTGGTCCAGACGCGGTGGTTTGGGGGCTTGGACCGTGATGGAGGTCGGGATTTATCCCACCTTCATGGACATTGACGATGTGCAGTCGGTCTATCGGTTGGTCTCGGATCTGAGAGAGAGGGCGCCGGCTCCCAAGGCTTCCCACTGAGTGGCTTTGCGCTGGAAATATCGAAGTATCGGAGACGGCCGGATCGTGTAACGTGCAGCTCTGCGGCACGTACATTTCGATTGTCCTGCCACGCTGCGCGGTCAGCAGCGGCGAGAACGCGCGCGGTCCCCGCGCTGGGCTTCACGCGCATGCCAGCCCCCTTCCCAGTGCAGGAGCCTCGACTTCAAGCTGCGACACTACCACTCATGACTCCCACTAGTATTTCAGCCCATTCGCGTGTAGCATATTTGTACTCGGGAATCAAACATCAAAATTTGAATTAAAGCCTCGAAAGGAGGGCCTCGTTATGCCCTTACACGTCGGCGCGGCCCGCATCAGTCGGAACAATCGCTTCAATCGCAGTTCCTTGTGTTCATTGCCCAACGCCTGGGCCAGGATTCAGCCGTTGCTTGGCAACCCGTCGCTGGAAGCTGGCGCCAAAATTGTGCTGGCGAAATGGCGGGGAGATACGGAGGTTCGTCGATTCGCCACTTGGCCGGAATTGACCAAGGCTCTCAAGGAGGAACTCGGGAGGCGCGAGAACTACTTTTTCCAGCAGCAGGGCGAGAACCTGAATATCGACACTGTGATTTTCAAAACGGACGTGCCCACCAACAGCATCGGATGGTCGGAAGCCAAGTTCTTCGAGGAACTCGGGCATCCCGGTAACGGACGCTGGTTTGACGAGCGGGTCTCCAGCCGGGCGCTCGCCGACATGATGCTGACAGACTTCATCAAAGACGACCGCAAACTGCTTGCCATGGTGACGCAGGGGCTGAAGCGGCGCGCCGAGCAGGAGTACCTGATGATGAACATGGTGAAGGGCGCCATGTGGGACGCAGCGCAGGTGGCGGACCAATTCCAGGTCGGGATTGCGGTGCGTGGCACCGGGCTGCTGGCGCATATGGGAATCGAGAGCGGCGACCCCACCAAGGCACAGGAGTTCAAGAATAAAACCTCGAAGGAGGTGGACCTGATCCTTTGCGAAGAAATGGAATGGAGCCAACTCGGAGCCGTCGTTCATTACGATCCCCGCGTGGAATGGAGTTCCCGCGCCGCCGAGCTGCAGTCGACCCTCGGACATGCGCCGATGTTCTTTGCGGCGGCGGGGAAGGCGGATTGGGAGAAGAAGAAGCTGAAGATTCCCGAGCGGCTGCGCAAACTGGGCACGCGCGTCAAGGCGCCACCCGATTCGGTGCTGGAAGCCACGTTCATGAGCCGGTCCAAGGAGTACATGGAGGAGGATCACGAATATCGCAAGGGCCATTACGCGCCGTACACCCAGCTGGTGGGGCCGTATGTGAGGCTGAAGCTTCGATCAAACGTGAACATGGTGGGCGATCACGACCTGTTTGCCTTCACCAAGCCGGGAGGCGGCGAATACGGCGTCTTCATGCCGGATACGGATGGGCGCGTAGCCCAGGCCCAAAAAGCCCTTCAGAACAAACCCACCTTTCAGGCCCAGCACGGCGGAATCTGGTACTGGAAGCCGGGCACCGATTTCAACATCGGGATAAAACAGAAGATCATGGGCGCTCACGGCCCTAATGGCGATGAACCGCTGGTCTACATCCGGCCAGGCAAACAGGTTACCGCCGCCTATTACACCTCCTCCGACAATCTAGCCTCAGTCTGGTCTGACACGGGCTGGACGAAATGGATGGGCAAAACCCACAGCGGCGAGCTCTTTCTGCACCCGGTGGCCATCAACCAGGACTAGCGGCATGGCGCGGCGAAGAATATCGAGGCGACACGCGGCACGGTTTTGACCAAAGTCTTCCCTCCGCTCGCATAGGGGACAGCCGGCAGTGTTGTGACGGGGCGCCTAGCACAGGTCGGGAAAATGGTTCTGACTCTGTTTCTCCCCCAGTATCTTGGAAGGGGGTTTGGAGGAATGGTTCCTGACGCCATATCTCCCGGGTTCATGAACAGGTCGGAAATCCGATTGAAGTGCCGCGGAGGAAGTCAAACTGCGACTACCTCCTCGCTACACCGCTGCCCCTTTTCTGGTCCAGACGCATCCCCCCTGGGAAGTGCGTTAGATTTACTTGCCAAGAATCAGGGGCACATAGCTTCGGGCGTCTTGCAGCAATTGCTCGCGCGCAATACCGGCCTTGGCGCGAAGCTGCAAACCCTGCATCAAGTCAACGAGCGCACGGCCTCGCACCTTGGCAGAGGGTGTGCGAGTCAGGCGCCCCGCCTTCATCTCCTGCTCGAAACGTTTCGCGAAAATATCAGCGGCTGCGGTGAGGCCCTTCGCGGCACACGAACGGATCTCCGTTACCCGCTCCGACTGTCCCATCGCAGCGGCGGCCATCATGCAGCCGCAGCGAGCGTCGCCAGTTGTGGCGTTAACGGTAGCCTCGCAAAAGGCGGTCACAGCCTTGTGGATGTCCGGCTCCGCTTGAAATGCTGCCATTCTGGGAGCTCCATACGTCAGCGCATAGCGCTCGACCGCCCTGAGCAGCAGGGTGGACTTGTCTCCGAAGGCTCGGTATAGCGCGGGTTTGGTGACGTTCACGGCGCGCGCGATCCGATCCACGTCGACTCCTTCATACCCATGCTCCCAAAACATCTCAACGGCACGGTCGAGTGCTTCGTCGGGGATAAAGCCTTTTGGACGTCCTCGGGGGCGCTTTGAAATATTAGTTACCATAGCGTACGAAACTCCTTGCATTGCCTCTGTGATTATCGTACTCTAGCGTATGTAAGACTTCAAGGCAAATAAACACAGGAGACAACATGGATAGGTTCGAAGGAAAAACAGCACGACCTTCACCCTTCACCACGGAGACGCCCATGGAACATTCCATCGCGCTCGTCACCGGCACCACCTCCGGGCTCGGTTATGCGGCAGCCGGCATGCTCGCCACCAAGGGCTACCGCCAGGTCATCGTCACCGGGCGCAGCCTGGCCGGGGCCCAGCAAGCGGCCGCTCAACTCGCGGCTGAGACCAAGACACAGGTTTTCACGCCGCTGGAGCTGGAGCTGGACGCGCCGACCAGCGTCCAGTCCGCCCTCGCCGAGCTCGTCAAGCGGGGTCAGCCGGTCGATTTCCTGCTGCTCAATGCAGGGATGGTCCCAGGTAAAAAGCGCGTGATGACTGCGGCGGGCGTCGAGGCTTCTCAGGCCCCGCTGATCGGCCATCATCAACTGGTTGTCGGGTTGCTCCGCGCCAACCTGCTGAGCCCCAACGCGCGGATTGTTATCGCCGGCGCGGAGCCTGCCCGCGGGGGCGTACCCCTGTTCAAGTATACCGACGTGCCAGCCTTCGCGGCCAAATACCACCGGGGCGACCAAACCGCGGCTGTTGAAGCCCTGCTGCGCAACGGGCCGAACGTGAAGTACGTGCCCAACAATGCGTATGCTGACGCGAAGCTCATCATCGCTTGGTGGACCGCGGCGCTGGCCCGCCGGCTGCCCGCCGGCATGGCCGTGTACGCCGTATCGCCCGGTGGGGCGACCGACACCAAGGTGGTGCGA
>PLSX01000155.1:0-2102 GCA_003165315.1 Acidobacteriota bacterium | reverse complement strand
GCCGTCGTCAAGGTCTCTGGCGTCGATTTCTCTTCCGCAACAACTTGAGAGCGGCGCCCTGAAGGAGCGCCGGTCGCGGTCGAGTGCTTCGTCGGGGATAAAGCCTTCTGGGCGTCCGTGTGCGCGCTTTTTGCTATTAGTTACCCTTGCGTACGAAATTACTTGCATTGCCGGGGTGATTATCGTACTCTCGCGTATGTAAGACTTCAAGACAAATAAATATAGGAGGCAACATGGACAGGCTCAAAGGGAAAACAGCAGTTATCACAGGCGGAACCACCGGCATAGGCTTGGCGACTGCCAAATTGTTCATCAACGAAGGTGCCCGCGTGATCGTGACTGGGCGCACCTCTGCAACGATCAAGGCGGCCCAGGCTGAGCTTGGCGATAACGCTATCGTAATCCACAGCGAGGCGACCTCGCTTTCCGATATGGATGCCTTAGCGGAAAAGGTCAAGGAGACGTTCGGCAAGCTCGATGTGCTGTTCGTCAACGCGGGATATGCTCGATTTGTCCCATTTGAGACGGTGAATGAGGAAGTTTACGACGAGATGCTCAACCTGAACGCCAAGGGACCGTATTTCATCGTCCAGAAACTGGTGCCGCTCATGCCGGAAGGAAGTTCGGTGGTCTTTACCACTTCGATTGCCAACGTGAAGGGGATGCCAAACACGAGCGCCTATGGCGCCGGCAAAGCAGCGCTTCGTTCACTTACTCGGAGCCTTGCCGCTGAGTTGTTGCCCCGTGGAATACGTGTTAATGCGGTGAGCCCGGGTCCAATTGAATCGCCCATACTCCTGAAGATGGGAATGCCGAAGGAGGCGGCAGGTCAGGTCTCCCTTCAGATGAAGGAAAGCGTTCCGATGAAGCGTATCGGCCAGCCGGAGGAAATTGCCAAAGCCGTGGCATTCCTGGCGATTGACGCAACCTACACGACGGGAGCAGAGCTTCCGGTAGACGGAGGATGGTCTCAACTCTAAGGTGTGCGCCGTTCGAGAAGGTAAGCGGCGTAGCGCAGAGTTATTTTCCTCCGGGAAAAATTACTCTGCGGTACGATATGGGGAAAAAACGAAATGACGACGTAGGGCCGCCCTTTAGGGCGGACTCTGCGTTACGCCATGGTGAATTGAGCTCATCCTGAAATGATATCTTGCGATCACGGATATGAGGAATATACTGGGCGCCATGTCTCGACTTCGGCGCTTGGTGTTATCGGACCATTGGTTCTTTATCACCTGCCGCGTTTTGCCCTGGCGCCGGATTCGAGCGGCCTATCGGTGGATCGTGTGTTGTTGCCCGCCGGCCCCCACACACGCATTTGAAGCTGCGTGAAAAAGCTTGAACCCTACGATGAGTCGAGCCCCTATTTTTGCTATTGCCGGGCACGAGGCATCCTGGACACCGGGCGTACCGCAGAGTAATTTTTCTCGCAGAAAAATAACTCTGATTAGATAACGGCATCGGCTCCAGTCCGGTAAACTTTGGTTTGTTCACGACCAAGGCGAGCCGGGAGAGGAGCCGAAGCCATGAAGCATTTTATCGGATGTGACGTGCACACGCGCAACCAAGTTGTGGCGTGGGTCGAGGAAGAGCGGAGTAGCGCGGAGTTATTTTTCTCCGAGAAAATTCACTCCGCGTTACGCGATGGGAAATTGCAATCATCCTGAAATGATGTGTTGCGGCGGCGGGTTTGAGGAATATACTGAAGCGGGAAAGCGGGAAAGCGGGGGAAAGCGGGACAGACACAGTATTTCCATTTTCTGCCCTATCTTGTAGGTATCAAAAACCGTGAACCATGCTCTTGAAAATAGTGCATATCGTGCCTGTCCCGCATTTCCCGCCCCTACACGGCACACCGCCAACCCTGCCCATGAACTTTAACACGGCAACTAACCGGATTTGGGATGACGGGGACGGTGTTTACATGTACGACTCCGCCGGCAACCTGACTCAGGATGGAACGCACGGTTACGTTTACGACACCGAGAACCGCATTACTTGCGTTTTGGGGACGGATGGGACCTGTACTTCCAATACGGCTACAGTCTATTCTTACGATCCAGACGGACAGCGGGTGTCTAAAACCACTGGAACCGGCACCC
>PLSX01000268.1 GCA_003165315.1 Acidobacteriota bacterium | reverse complement strand
AATTCCGCACCCAACGGGTGAACAAACTGAGCCCGACTGCTTCCCCGAGACTGGCTACCGCAGGCCGTCTTTGCAGCCTTCGGCAAGGCTGTGCCACTGCCAACCTCAGGTGACCCGCGCGTTATCGACGGATTAGGGGAGGTTCGATTTTGGAGGTGGCGGGAATGGAAGAATGTCATCGGAGGAATCGAAAGCTCCTCCGGAGTCTTTCCCTTCAAAATTTCCAGTCCGTAGAAAATCGGACGGCGTTTCCGCGCAGCGTTCCGAGTGATTCTGAGCTGTCGTAGTGCGTGTAACCCATGTATAGGGTCAATCGGTGGCTGGCTTTTAGCGTTAACGCCGGACTGAGAACCATCGCGGGCTTTATCGGGGTTGCGCGGTCAACCTGCTGCACTCCGGCCCCGGACGAAAAATCAAAACCCCACGGCCCATGAATCTTCCCCACAACATGGGTGGTCAGGTAGTGGCGTTGGTAGAAGGCGGGGGTGAAGAATCCCAGGTAGGCTTTCTCCCCGCCCCCGGAGTAGCCATAAGCGAGCCCGTCATAACCGAGATCAAAGGCCACGCCGGATCTGTGGAACAACTTTCGGTTGATGACCAAAGACGCTCCCCCCCCGCGGTTGCGGTCAGAACGAATGCTGAACGTCGGGACTGACCCACCGAGATCCACGGGATGACGGTAGGAGACCGTGGAATCTTCGTTCACAAAGGGCTCCAGGCGTATATCGGTCCTGGCGTCGAAGCGATAATCCAATCCCAGGGAAATCCGATCTTCCATGGCACCCAGGCGTGTGGAGACGGGCGTGTAGGTGATGGCATTGCGCGCGATCGCGAAATCTGCGGTGAACTTATTGCTCAGCGCGTAGCTGAGATCACCAAACCCCAGGGGGCGGGATCCTGCGGCAGTGATGGGTAGTTGCTGGCTGGGAATGTTAACCACTCCGCCCGGCCCAAAACGGATGAGTCCAATGCCGCCACGTATCGTTAGATAGGGCGAAACGTAGGTAGTCTGTTGGTAGAAGATCTGTGACGGCCCCACCGCACCCTGGATGCCCCCGTTGGGGCTTTGGGAGGGAAGGTACGTCAGCGACAAGGAGGACTCCGACCGCCGCATCGCCAGGAACCCCCAGGTGTTCTGGTACCCAAAGCTGGTGAGGTCCTCGGAGCTCGAGGGATTACCGGAGGCGATCTCACGCGCAAATGTGGCCGAGGTGTGTAGTGTGGGCCGAGAGTCGTCGTTCAGACTGATTGCAAGTTCGCGCGCATCCGCGTCGCCTGGCGCAAGAGACTCAATGCGCTCAACCAGCGCCTTTGCGCGTGCCGGATGGTGCAGTGCTCGTTCCAGACGGGCGAGCAGCAGGAGGGCAGTGACGTCTCGCGGATCGTCATCGACCAGTCTGGCCGTCAAATTGTGCGCATAGACCAGGTCGCCGCGGTAGTAAGCAATACACGCGTTGCCTTGCAGGGCTTCCCGATCGGTTGGGTCTTTACTGATCAACTGGTTGAACCGTCGCAGCGCATTTGCCTGATGGCCTTCGAATAAGTCCAGGTAAGCGATTTGCATTTGCGCGTCGCGATTCCGGGGATGGGCTGCCAGAAGCGCGCTCAGGGTCTTGCGTGCCTGAGCATACTGGTGCAGGTTCATCTCCGCCCGGGCCAAGGCTACGGCGTATTCGGGGTTGGCAGGATAATGCTCCGCGAGGAACTCAAAAAGAAGTAATGCTGAATCCGGGTGGCCCATCCATAATTGCGTGCGGGCCAACCCCTCCAGAGCATCGGTATCACCCGGGCGGTTCTTCAGCAGCCCCTTAAAGTACGGCAGGGCGGCTTCGTACTGGCCACTTAAGGCCAACGCGCGACCCAATCCCACCACCGCGTCGTGGTCGTTCGGAGTGAGATCCAAAACGCGGCGGTAGGATGTGATAGCATCGGCATAATCGCCACGCCGGACTTGCAGAATTGCCATTCCCTCAAAGGCTTCAACATCTTTGGGATTGCTTTCGGCGCGCTGGTGGTAAAGCTTTTCCAGGCTTGAGGTGCCCCCTGCTTTTTCGCCCACCTGGGGGGCCGGGGGCGGCGAGTTTCTCTGGTCGGACGCCTTCGCTGGCGCCGTAAAAAGGGTGAGCCCTGCTACCACCGACAGGGAGAAGCATATACATTTCGTCCCCAGTTGCATAAACGTGGAAGCGGCAACAAATTGGAACAGCCGGTGTTTCACTTTTGTTCTTTACCTTTTGATTTTCGGATCCTATCCTTCCACACCCGCGCCAAGGTGGGATACCTTTTCCCAGCGGCGGCTGCCAGCCAGAAATTTCATGAGGCCCTGAAAGCGGTAGTACAAAACCAACTGGCGGTATCCTATGTTTTCGAACACGGCGAAAACCAGCAAGGTCAGCAGGTCCCCCAACCGGGGGTAGCGCCGATAGGTGAGTTCCTCCAGCAGGACGGCTCCCACGGAAAGGAATCCCCCGTAGACGAAACCGAGCAAGACAAATATCAGGAGCAGCCCGGGAGGAACCATGCCCATCAAAAGGGCAAGTGGGATCAGCAGATATCCGAGGAATTCAACCGCCGCGCCCAGGCCCTCGATGTAAGAGTGGAAGGGAAAGCTGAGCCAACCTACAATTCCATATTTCCTTCTGAACAGGATTTGCGAGTGCTTCCAAAGCGTCTGGCAAAGCCCCAGCTGCCAGCGGCGACGCTGATGGGCCAGCATCGCGAGCGTGGAGGGGCACTCGGTCCAGCACACCGGGTCGGAGGTGAAGGAAATGCGGACTTGGCGATTGTTCTCCGCCGCCCACTGATGGAGTTGAACGATCAGGTCCATGTCTTCCGTCACCGTGTCGTGGCAGAAGCCTCCTGCCTCGATAACGGTGGCCCGGTGGAAGATGGCAAATGCCCCCGAAACAATCAACGTGCCCCCCAGCAGATGCCAACCCGTCCGTCCAAAAAGGAAGCTGCGCAGGTACTCGACTACTTGAAATCGTTCCAACCAGGTCGGAGGCAGGCCCACCCTGAGCACGCGCCCGTCCTTTGTCTCGCAGCCGTTCGCGATGCGCACAATCCCGCCGCTCACCACAGTTTCAACCGCCGAATTCATAATGGGATCCATCAATCTCAGCAGTGCATCGCGCTCCAAGAGACAGTCCGCATCGAGATTGCAGAAGTAGGGTGATTGGCAAAGATTGATGCCGGCATTGAGGGCATCCGGCTTGCCTCCGCGCGCCTTGCTGACAACCAGCAGGTTGGGGAGTTGCGGACTGATATAAGAGGCGAGGACCTCAGCGGTGGGGATGTTGGCATGGTAGTCACCGTTTGTTTCCTCAAGGCCATAGTGGCGTACCAGTCGGTCGAGGGTCAGGTCGGTTGAGCCGTCGTCCACAACAATGACTTGAAATTTGGGGTAATCGGCTTGCAACGCGGATCCAACGGTATCGACGATAACGTCCTGCTCATTCCAGGCAGGAATGATGATTGTTACAGGCGGGGTCAGGGGCGAATGGCGCATGGCATCAAGTCCCTGGTAGGCCATTCGACGGATGTGCACCCAGGTGGCGCGAAGCGAGAGCAGCATCAAGAGCGTGTAGATTCCATTGCCCAGGAAAAAGTAGGACAGCACGACGAGATTGAATGCCGTGATCCCGTAGCGCAAAAATAGCTGCATGTGGTTCATCGCCACCGATATCCTTCAGGCCGCCAGATGGGGCGGATATTCCAAAGCCTGATGAACGCCGTCTGTGCCTTCCATTGCCGGCCCCATATTTTCTTGAAGCGTCTTACGAGATTGAGCGACAGGACGGAATCGTTCCATGAATCTTTGCCGGTTTCCCGGGGCTAAATGGCGGAGCACACCCGGTAACCCGACCGAGGCCGAATGGCTTGCCAGTTCCTCCACAACCAGGGCATGCACGCCTTTGACGCCGGCACAGTAATCCTCCACAAGCACAGGAAGCAATCCTGTGCGTTGTATCATCATCGCAATTTGCTCGCGAACGCCGGGATCTGGGGAGTTCAAGTAATAGTTGTAGATTTCCTGCTTCTCTTCCTGCCCCAGGGAGATGAGGATTTTGATGGCTGCCTCGCGTACCTGCCAGTGGGGGTCTCGCAAGAAATCACGAATTTCCTTGTGCAATGGTGCAGAAGCCCGGTGTGTGCGGGTTAGGGCACGCAGGGTGCTCAGGCGCACAGACCATTGGGGATCAAGGAGTAGGTTGTGCAGCACGGAAAACGTGCGCGGGTCGGTTAGGTGGACGAGAATCTCTGCTGCGCGCGCCCGAATCTCGGCGCTGATGTCAACTGCAAGTTTGGACAACACCAGTTCCACCATCGGCGGAGTAAGCAAATCCATGGTGTGATCGAAACGCCGCTGGTGGACGGACTCGCGGTAGACCATCACCTGCAGGACCTGCGCGGTGTTCAATCGGATTTGACGATTTGTATGGCGAAGTGAAGGCACTAGGGCTTGCACACAGGATAGGTCATAAGTGGACATGGCAGCCAGCAAAGACTTCACGGGCGGGAAAGAGGCTTTCCCCTGGACGACGGCATGAAGCCGGTCGCGAAGCACTTGAAAACCTTCCAGCCCGCCCAGCGCCGCCAAAGATCGTAACGCCACCAACTGAATATCCGGGTGGCGGTCATCCAGGGTATTGGCTAGCAACATCCAACTGGGGCGGTAGCGCAACATCCCGAGGTTCCGGATGCTTTTGGCACGCAGTATGTGGCTCACGGGGGCACGGGTGGAGAAGTCTCTCGTCCTATCGCCCTCGGATGGGGTGGCCCGTGGATTCCCGTTGGCGGTTCGCCTCTGCCACAACGTGATCAGACCCAGCTCAGAGCACAGAGCCTGGAGGAAGACCCGTTGCCGTTCAGTCAGCTTTCGTCTGGAAAAGAGCGGGTCCAATAACAGGTCCAAATCTGCCACGGACAGTTCCCGGAGCGCCTCGATGGCGGATGGGGATCGTATGCCCGAAAGTACCTTCGCCACTATGGGGCGGTATTGACGCTGAAGGGTATGAACGTAGCGGGCGTAGCGAATCTGCTGCCAGCGGCGAATGAATGCCACTGCGATGAGCAGAAGAGTCCCAACCACGACTGAGACTAGAATCAAGAGGGCCAGAGAGGTTGATGGTGCAGAACTATGTATCATGGAATTACCATTCCTGTACGAAGACTCGTCAAGGGTGAACAGCGCGTGTCTGCCCGGAAGGATGAGCGCGTGAGGGAGCGTGAGGAGTAGTGGCATACACAGGCCCCATGATCGAAGTGGGGAGTTAGGTGCGCGCGTAAGGGCGCGCGAGGAATAGGGAGTATATCTTTAGGAAAGGTTACGCTTCAATAGGTATCTTTATGTCAAAGGGACATTTATGACAACATAGGGTGACAATTTGGCTGGTATTGGGAAAATTCTATCGTCCAATACTGATTTTCCGGACTCCGTTGTATTCCCCGGGACTTGCCGGAATGAGGTAAGCCCGGCTCTGGCGCCTTGGGTCCGGTGGTGGGTTGTTCGTCATATCATTATTTGCGGGCGTTGAGTCCTGACTTCTGCCAACCCGCCAAGCCATCCTGATACACCTTGACCCGATCAAACGCGTAGCCGTTCTGCAAAAGGATCCTACCTGCCGTGCGACCGGAGGCGCAAATATCCCCGGAAGATTTTCCGCTTTCATAGAAGACGATCACGCGGTCCTTGGACAGCGTGTTCCATTGTTTTGGCATATCGTCGATCGGAATATTGATGGCGCCGGGAATGTTCCCTGTGGCATATTCCTTGGCGGGTCGGACGTCCACAAATAGGGGTGGAGGATTTCCCGCCAGCAGCTCCCTAAGTTGTGCCGTGTTGATTAGCGTTGGCTGCTTCTTGGCTGCATCCTCTTCACTACACGTAATTGCGGTCTGATAGCCCGTCAGCGCGCCCCCTGGGGTTGATCCGAGTAACCCAAAAGGAGACGCTCCAGGATCGGTGGATACGGGCGGAGACGTGAGAGAACCGGTTGCCGGCAGGGCGGGACTCTTCAATTGCGTTTTGGTGCTGCTGCGGGTTGAGGCGGCGTTTGCGGGTGAAGATGGCAACGCATTTCCCTCCGCTGCCAGTTCCTGGTCAATGTCGCGAGAAAAGTCGTCAAATTCGGGCGCTCCGGACAGCACTTGGTGACCAATGAAGAAGGTGGGAGTGGCATTGACGCCCAACGCCTTGCCATCCTCACGATCGCGATTGACGCGAGCGGTCTCCGCCCCGCTCGCCATGCATTGATTAAACCTGAGCGGGTCCAGGCTAATTTCAGCAGCATCTCGCTTCAATGCGTCTTCATTTAAATCGTCTTGATGGGCGTATAGGGTATCGACGGCTTCCCAGAATTTCCCCTGGTCGGCGGCGCACTCAGAAGCTTCCGCCATGCGCTGCGCAAAGGGATGGGTGTGGATCAGGGGGAATTGGCGGAAGACGAAGCGAATCTGGTTGGAATATTTGGCGCGAATTTGCTTTGCCACGGGTTCTTCGCGTCCACAGACGGGGCATTCGAAATCGCCGAATTCCACCACGGTCACCGCCGCGTTCAGATTGCCGATGGCGTGGCTATCAGGGCGAACCAGTTTTGCCGCCGTGGACTCATTCGGCGCAGGTGGGGGTGGGGGGGGCAGCTCACCGTGTGTGGCCAGCTCGTAGAAGGCGGGAACGCCGATTGCCAGTGCCGCCACCGCGATGATAAAAAAGTTGCGCATCTGCGCGAGATGGTCCGCTGCATCAATTTCGGGTGCCGGATGAACAACGTTATAGATTGCCAGAGCACAGAGGGCTGTCATCACCAAGCCTGACGTAACACACCACGCGCAAAAGGCATGAATTACAAAACCTTGCAGGTATTCAAGGTATAGGGAAAATAGAAATCCAAACCCTGTCGCCCCCGCGAGTGCGTAGCGGACCTCAATGGCCAGTGCTGGAACCACCAACGATTCCGCCACCATCAAAAGTGCCAACACCACGTACCCCACTGCCCCAAAAACCGGCATGGGCACTCCCCAGAGGTGTGAATACGCGCTGAGGCGAACCGTGTCGCAGCCCGTTCCCAGGCAGACCATCGTCCGTGTGGGAGACGTGTAAATCCAGAGTAAGTAAAGGGAATCAAAGAGACCCAAGAAAGCCAGGAGGAGAGAGATTGATTTCCGCATAATCACCTATTCTACAACTTTCTAGGAAGTGTGGGAGAGGAGGATGGTTGCTTTGGGTGAGGTTTATTTTCCCAGGAGGTCTCCGCTGCCCGCGGGAGGGAAATCAATATTCTCTGCGAGGTCAATTCCCGCTGGCGGACTCAGAATGGTTCCCATGCATCCGCACTTTGTCCCGCCCCTCGCTCTTGGCGTGGAAAAGGGCGGTATCAGCAGCCCGCAGGAGTTCGCGAGAAGTTCTGGCGTCGGTGGGAAAGGTGGCGATCCCAAATGACAATGTCATCGGTTTCAGCAGATAGCCCTGGTATTGTATTTCCGCATGGCGGACGGCGAGGCGGATCTCCTCCGCTCGCTGCATTGCGAGCTCCGCGGAAGAGTCGGGGAGAATCAGCACGAACTCATCCCCTCCATAACGGCAGGCTCCGTCTTCACCACGGATTAGCGTCTTCACGATTTGGCACAGATTCTGCAAAGTCACGTCACCGGCTTCGTGCCCGAAGGAGTCATTGAATTCCTTAAAGTTGTCGATATCGAAAATCAGCAGCGACAGAGGCCGCTTGGTCCGGGATGCCCGGCGAATATCGCGATCCAACGTCTCGATCATGTGGCGTCGATTGTACCAGCCCGTAAGAGGGTCGCAGATGGATTGTGCCCGCAATTCCTCTCTCAGCTTCATGTCAGCCAGAGTCAAAGCCAGCCGCTCCGCCAGGGTCCTGACCGGCCAGTCCAAATCCAATGATCCCGGAACCAGCGCTTCCGATAAATTTTGATAATCCTTGCTCATCTGCAAGTGGAGCAGGCCGAGAGTCTCGCCGTGGGCGATCATCGGGGCACAGAGATAGCACGCGGGCGGAGGATCGGGCAAGTGTCGGCAGAGCAGGCCAGAGTGGGAGTTTTCCACCAGATGCACGCGTCCCGTTCGAAGCCCCCAGCATTCGTCGGCGGGCACGGAATCCTGGTCATTCGTGCCCCGCTCTCCCCATCTGAGGACTGCTTCCATGTTATTCCTGGAAGCGGAGCGCACAAACAAGGCACCCGAAATTGCCGGAATTAAGGCCTGGGCAAAGCGTGCGGTAACAGCATACGCCTCCGTGGGAATAGAACTTGCCTGGAGCATTTCGCTCATTTCCGCCAGAAGTCTCAGTTGGTGCGCCTGCCTCTCCAGTTTGGCGTGGGACTGCCGCAATGCTTGATCAGCGTGCTTGTGCTCGGTAATCTCCCGAGCGATGCTGGAGACGCCCACGATCCTCCCCTTTGGTCGTGAACGGGCGAAAGCGTTAGTGCAACGTCGATCTGCCGGCCATCCTTCCTGATGCGCACCGTTTCAATGCCCTGGACCGACCCCCCGTAGTGTACCCGCTCCAGCAGACCCTGCAGTTCTTCCCGGCGATCGGGGGGAACAAGCAACGAAACTGGCCGGCCAACGGCTTCTTGAGCGGTGTACCCATAGGTACGCTCAGCAGCTTTGTTCCAGCTCAGGATCGTGCCGTCAAGACTCTGGCGCATGATGCTATCGGCGGAGGATTCAACCACCGCTGCCGCAGCCAAAATCGTCTCATCGGAGTCTTGCAGGCGGCGGGTTATCAAAGAAACTATCACGCCCACACCGCAAAAGAGAATTAACCGGACCATGTCTCCCCCGTCGGCATTCGCCAGCGAGCGGATGGGTTGAATTAAGAAGTAAACTGCCAATATCGCACTGAGCAGGGTCGCGTACACTCCTGGCCAGATTCCCCGGGTGGCGCTTAGGACTACGGCAAACGCGAAGAGGAGAAACCTAAACTGGTGATGCAACGGAGGGATGAGGAGGGTCAAGACCAACGCAATCAGGACACTGAGAGTTGCGGGTACATATGCTTTGAGGACTTTCACCGTCGTGTCCTCCTCATCAAGTGTCGTTCATCGAGTATGGCCCATAATACGCCGATAACGCACAGACAATCAATAACTGTCTAGTTCTGTCAATTGACAAAACGGTGAATATGCAAATATGGAAAGAACGAGGGAATAACTCCAAGGCATAACGGCCAGGGCAGGCGAATCCGGGGGCAACTCATTGCGGTGAGTGGTTAAGACTTGCGCATATAATCTTTACAGGGTTAGGCTCGTTCGGCCGAGACGCGGCCGATAATGTTTTAGGGACGCGAGGGTTGTAGCGGGTGCCTCGAACCGCGGGGGATGTGCATCAGGCTTCGATCGCATCCCTATGTGCACTAGTACTTTCGGTCAAGCTTCCTTGCTTCCACGTTCGCTTTGGCTGTATAGTAGCGCCAAAGCTTAAGCAGTTGATTTCGATCACCGAAGGCTCATTTTGACTTCTATGCGAAGAGTCTGGGCGGATGGCGAATTCCCAACCGCAGACTCGGCACGGCAACCTATAGTTGATGAAGCCCCGCTCAAACCTTCCGACGCGGGTTTTTTGCTTCTCGATTCCTCATTGCGGCCGATTTATGCGAACCAGGATGCGGTGGGAATCCTCTGCTACCCCACCATACCGAAGCCGACGAAGGCTCTGATGCAGGCGATAAAGAAACGGATCGACTCCTTATTGCGCGGCCATCTGCCTACCCCCGGGAGCCCCTCCTTGGTGGAATTTCCATCCGGCAAAAGGCGTTATCTTCTGCGGGCCTTTTACCTGGATTCGCACGTCAAGAACCCTCTTCAGCCTGCCTACGCTGTGCTCATGGAGCGCGGACATCACGTCCTCATGGAACTGGCCCACGTCAGCAGTCAGTACAACCTCACAAACCGCGAGATTGAAACCATGCGACTATTGCTGGGTGGTTTGACCAGCAAGGAAATAGCCTCCCACCTAAAAATCAGCCCGAACACCGTCAAGGTCTTCCTACGCCAGATTATGATGAAGATGGGTGTCACCACGCGAGCTGGAATCATCGGTAAGTTCGTCAGCAGCTAGCCCGCCTCTCCTTCCCAATCCCCCCCTGATTGCCTGCCTTCCCCACTATTTTCTTTTGGGAGACTTGCGCTTGGCTCCCTTGCCCGTTGGCGCGAGGGCGGCGGCTTTTGTGGACGTTTGCAAGACTTGGGTAATGCCGGACTGAAGGACGAAATGCAACCCCGCCCGATAGCGTGGTCCAAACGAATTCTTGCCCAGCCATCGCACCTGCAGAAGCGTGGGGATGCTGGCCAGGGTTCCCGGAACGGCAATTTCCCCTACCAGCAACTCCGAGACCTTGAGCCGCTTCTGCGCCAGGAGGCACAATCCGCCGGAGCTGATGTTCTGAACCTGTCCCTCGACAGCCGGCGCTGTTCCCAATGGCCCCACCACAAGCGGCAGAGTGCACCCGTGCAGGCGAACCGGATTGGTAAGTTGATAACGTTGTGCGGCGCGCAGTTCCTTGGTTCCGAGTTTGTTCATCATGGCCCAAAGCATAATGCATGCCTGTTTCTCGCGCTATCACCCAAATGGATTAGACCACATGGTGAATTGTTCAACCCTGCGTAAAAGCGCATATTGGCTCTGGTTGAACGAAGTGAAGAGGGAGAGGGATTTGGGCCTATCCTATCGGCGCAATGGAATTGAAAGAGTCCCAGAGCGGAAGCAATAAGGGACAAGCAAGAAGACGGTATGAGTAATACTGGATCAAATGTCTGCCCGGTGCACCATGGAGAAGGGGAGAAAACTCAGATGAGCTACGAGAAGCACTTGCTTGTCTTCAGTTCAATTCTATTGCTCGCTTTGGCCACCGGGACAGCCTGGGCGAATGACAGAAGCGTTCCCACCGTAAAGGTCACCCCGCGCCACCCCGCGCCAACCACCCGGGACAATGACACCGTCACGTGGCAGGCAGACGAAACGAATACTCAGTCCACCCTCTACGAAGGCGCAAGATGGAACAGCGGTTCCGTTATTACGTGGAGTCTTGCCGAGGGGCCTGGCACTGACGATTCGCCTTTTAGCGGTTATATGGGAGCACAATATGAAGAGCTTATTCAACGAGCTTTCCAGGCATGGGCAGCTGCTTCCGGCCTCTCTTTCGAGCGGGTCGCAGACTCTGGTGATTCCGAAATCCGTGTGGGCTGGGGTGATTTCAATACGCCCTCAACCTGGGTGGTGGGACATACAACGGGCCATGCTCAGTCGGGACAGTTCCTGCCCGGCGTCATTATCCGGCTTGAAGATCCTTCTCAAGACGCCCTCGTAGCAGGAGCCGCCAATACCCTCACCTATTCAGGCACCACGGCCAATTTTTATGCAGTCATCCTACACGAGATCGGACACGCTGTGGGACTGGCAGACAATGACGATCCCAAATCCATCATGTACTACGAATCCACGGGGGCGAAAATCACACTCGCCGATGACGATATTGCAGGGATACGGAAGCTCTACGGCCGGCCCGGACTCCCGGCGCCGGCACTTCAAGCTGCGGCTTCGGAGGTGTCACGAAGGTCGGTGAATTTCAGTTTGAGTCATCCTGCCGCATCCATCCAGTCCGATCAGAGTGCGTTGCCGTCTTCCGCCCTATCTTCGGTGGCAAAGCCCTCAACTCCGTTTGTCGCGTCTAATCCGCGGCATTGAGAAAGTGGCAAGGGAGGGCCGTTGCTGGGCTGGGGGACAGGTTGGGCGAACTGGTGGAACAACCCAATAACAAAAGGGCTTAACGTGAGGGACTGTAATATCTGGATGGCTTGAAGCCCCTGCACAGCTCCATGGAAGCCGGCGGAGAGGGAAAGTGTTTGACGACGGGATGGAAAAAAAGCCAGCTTTGGACGGTGGGATTCACCGAAGAAGTGAGACCGACTCCGCAAAGGCTTCTACCAATCAGCCTGCCGCGAAAGCTGGCCGTGACATTGAATTCGGATACACTTGGGTGTACATTACCTACACGACGATAAATGAAGACGGAACTTTTGGGATGACCAAGGGGGGCAATCGTCGCTGACCATGTTTAGCCAATTGGAGTCGAGTGCTGAGGCCCGCAGGCGACGTGGTGTCTCCCTGGTCTGCGCCTCGATTGCCGAAGTTCTGGTTATTGTCGTAGCAATCCTGTTAGGGATAATGTTTCCCCAAGAGTTGCCGTTATCCAAGCAGTACGTGTTGGCATGGCTCCCGTCGTTGACTCCGCCCAAGCCTCCGGTGGCGCAACCGCCGCGCAAGCTGCCGAGGGTGGTAATACCAAAACTGAAACCTCTGGAGAACCCCGCGCTCGTTCTCCCACCTCTGGCGGAAATCAAACCGCCCAAGATTCCTCCATTGATAGCATCTGCGCCGCTCCCGGTTCCATTGCCGCCTCAACCAGTTGCCCCGCCCACCCCGGCTCCCAAATCGAAAGATCCTATCGTGGTGCACACGGGCACCTTTGGGAGCGCGGAGCTAAAGCCCACCTTGAAGAAACCCGTTGAACAAGTGCAGACGGGCGGGTTTGGCAGTCCGGAAGGGTTTCGTGGCAAGGCGCAAGGAGACAGTCAGGGCAACGTCCCGAAGTTGGGTTCCTTTGGACTTCCGGAGGGACCTGGCATTGGAAACGGGACGGGAGGAAAGCACGGTGCGCAGGGACTGGTTGCCAGTGCGGGCTTCGGCAGTGGAATAGCCGGTCCGGGATCAGCTCCCGGGGGTGGCGGGTCCAAGGTGGCTGTAGGGGGATTCGGAACCGTGGCCCAAGCCGCGCCATCTCCAACCAAGGCTGCGCCGGCAGCCCCCGCTCCGGTCGATTTCCAACCGATTGAGATCATCTCCAAGCCCTCTCCAGCCTATACGGAGGAGGCGCGCCGGTTGGGAATTCAAGGCGACGTCGCGCTTTCCGTGATCTTCCTGGCCAATGGAACTATTCGCATCGCCGGGGTGGCGAAATCTTTGGGGCACGGGCTCGACGAGGAAGCGCAGCGAGTTGCCGTACAAATTCGTTTTAAGCCAGCCTTGCGCGCAGGCCAGCCCACGGATTTTCCCGCGACCCTCCGCATCGAATTCCGCTTGGCTGGCCAGCAGGCTGGTTAGCCGGCGGGGAACTCAAGCCCGTCCTTTCCGACGAACAAATGAGCTTCCACAGTCCGATTCCACGGGCGAGAGTGGGATCGAATAGGGGAAGGGAATTAGACAGTGGGCGGCAAAATATTGGGCGTGGATCACAGATACGATTGGAGATGACTTATGAACCTTCGCACTTCGCTACTCAAAGCCTGCAATTCTGGGCTGATGCTTATCGGGTTGGTCTTCCTGATCACATCCGCTCCAGTCGCCGCTGACCAGGGACTTACTACGGTGCCCATCATCGATCCTGCATATAATCTAAAGGCCTTTACCATCACCATTCCAGCCGGCTGGAAGTTCCAGGGCACGGTGATTCCGGGACCGGAATGCTCCGGGGTTCCGTCCCCCGTGTTCCGCGCCTACTCGCCTGACGGTCTCAATGAGATTCGCCTTGAGCCCACTTTCAACTGGACGTTTCGTCCCAACATGCGGATGAAGACACCCCGCGCGTGCCTGGACTTCGGCCGCACACTAACGGCGGAAGAATTCCTCAAACGCTACGAAGAGATGATCTCGAACACCGGCATGCACGTGGTCGGGCCCATGCCGATCGCTCCTTCATATCAGCGTCGCGTAGATGGCGTCGCGCAAAATATGGGCAGGATCAGCCCCCACATTCACGCCACGGCCAACGCTTTTGCCGTCCGCGTCGAAACCCACAACGGATCCTTTACCATCGAGCAGCGCCTGCGCGCCTATGTGGAATGCCGGGTGAGCGACCAGACCGGCCCCATGGCGGGCGGTGGGTGCTCGGCGCACGTGGATGTGCTGCGTGCCCCCCAGGGTAAACTCGATGCGCTGGCCCAACTCGTCGACAGCCACGACCTCGTCCGTACGCCCCACGAAGATCAGTGGCTCCAGCGTGTTCAGCAGACACTGGCGCAGCAAAACCAGCAGAGGTTCAATGACCTGGTCCGGCAGGAACAGGCCGGCAGCGCCATGCTCCGCCAGCAGCACGAACAATTCATGGCCACATCGCAGCGCAACCACGAGGCCTTTATGGCGCAGCAGGAGTCGTCCTTCCGCAGTTCCATGAACAACGCCAACAACGCCATGAATGCCCGCTCCACTGCTGCTTCCGACTGGGTCGACTACTCACTCGATCAGCAGACAGTTACCGGGGCCGGGGGCACCGTAAAAGTCTCAAGCGCCTACTCGCAAACCTGGTCCGACGGCCAGGGGCACTGGTATCAGACCAACGATCCCAATACCAATCCCAATGGATATCTTTCCGGCAATTGGTCGCAAACACAGAGGGTGCACGGAAACGGCACTCCGTAGTGAGCCGCTCATCCCCCAATTTAACGCGCTGTGCGCAGACTTCGGTTCCTTGAAGTCTGCGATCTCCCGAAGGGACCCATGGCAAGCTCAACTGAACCCATCCGATCCATGGGGAGAATTGACGCGTCCTCTAAGAAATAAAACCTCCGCTTGACCACGGCCAGCTCCGGGAGCACTCACCAGACCGCGCGTCACGCGGTTGTTGTGCTGCTGCCGCACCTCTTCCAGCCTCTGGACAACTCAATGCCGAAACCGGCCCGAAAGGGATAGCGGCGCGCGGCGGTAAGTGCTGGCGGTGATGAATTGCAGATGACCGGGAGTGTAAACGCGGTGGTAGAAGGGCATGGCGGACGAGAGTATACTCCTCCCCGCGTGGCACAGAAGAAAACGTCCCTTCGGGAGATCGCAGACTCTCAAAGGCAAGAGTCTGCGCCAGCTGCGGAATAGAATAAATATTGTTTTAGGGGCGAGAGACCATAGGGTGTACATTTACAACAGCAACGGTCTAATTGGAGGTAAGTCGATGAGCTTAAAAAGCTTCATCGGAGAATGATATGAAGAGTACTATAGGTTATGGATGCCTGGGAATGCTTTTGGTGCTGTTTATTGTCCCGGCGCTATCGGAACAAAGGATAATCGTACACCTTACCGTCATCCACGACGGCCGCAAATGCCCCGGACCCGACAGAATTAAGCTCAGTCTCCGAGGCCATTCGGCTACTATACCGGTTCGGGATGGCGTCTTTCTGGTGCCCCCCCAATTCGCTAATGCCGATAGCGTCATGGTCGAGACCGATATAGAAGGCGATCACATTCGCGTCTCTCAACTTCCGACGGTAGTGTTTGAATATGAACAGTGGATACTGCGCATGGCGGAACGAGTTGATGGAGATTACTACGAGTGGAGCGGTCCTACGAGAGCCGATATCCCTACGACATGCATATTGGAGTGTGAGTCGATCCACCATGATCCTGGCATTGAGTACTTCAAGCTACATTGTCGAAGCAAGAACAAGTAAAGCGGGTAGCGCAGAGTTTTTCCGCCTTTTGGAAATACTCTGCGGCTTGCAAAAGTCATTAACTTCTTCATCATGCTATTACCAATTCACGAACCGCAGAGGAGGGCAAACTACGCCCAACTCTGCGCCACCCGCCAGCAAACTACCATAATCAGGCCACAATCCGTGCGTCGCCGGCTGGCGCAGACTTCGGCCCTTTGAAGTCTGCGATCTCCCGAAGGGACTTTGCGAAAGGTGAACTCAACTCATGCGATCCATGCGGAGAACAGACGCATCCTCCAGGAAGTAAAACCTCCAGCTTGACCACGGCCAGTCGCCGGGAGCGCTCACCAGGCCGCGTGTCACGGGGTTGTTGTGCAAGTAGTCCAATTTTTCCTGAAACTTCTGTTCGGAAAAGACATTGAAGGGGTAAAAGCGGCGCTGCCAAAGGCGGTAGTGCGATTCATCGTGAACCGTGGAGGGCAGCCGTAGCCTCGCAAGCGTCTTCCGGCACCAAGGATATTGAAGGTTTTGGCGGAGTGTCTTGATGATGCGCCGGGCCGATTCCTCCTTGAGCCCTTCATCACCAGGGGAGTGGATTCCGCCGGCTCGGGCCTGATCAGGATATGAAAATGCTCGGGCATCAAAACCCAGCCGACGAGGAGGAAATGCAATTCCTGCCGCACCTCTTCCAGCCTCTGGACAAAGCAGTGCCGAAAACGGTCCGAAAGGAATAGGGGCGCGCGGCGATGGTGCTTGCGGTGATGAACTGGAGTTGACCGGGAGTGTAAACGCGGTGGTAGAAGGGCATGGCGGACGAGAGTATACTCCTCCCCGCGTGGCAGCGGAAGAAAACGTCCCTTCGGGAGATCGCAGACTCTCAAAGGCAAGAGTCTGCGCCAGCCGCGATTTCAGAAATTCTCCAGCATCCAGATGTTGCTATTCGAACCTTGGGTATCGATCGCCAGGTGCCGCCCGTCGGGCGCGGTAACACTCCATCCGTCCGAAACAGATCGACTTTCCCATAGCAGTTGCGCGTTCCCATTCATGTCCACGCGCAGAAGTGTGACCCCGCGCGGCGAAAACGCTACAGCCAATAATGCTCTTCCATCCGCCGCCCAGTCTACATACATGAAGCCGCTCCATCCTTTCACCGTCAAGTCATGGGCTGTCCCCTCGCGCAGAGACACAATCCGAAGCTGATGTTCGCCCTCTTCATCCATCACAATGGCAAGCCGCGAGCCGTCCGGCGACAGGTTCCACCCCAAAGCGCTTCCCTTGGTTTCCCTCCAAAGCTCACGCCCTCGACCCCTGAACGGGTCGAAAGCTATAAAGATAGTCTGCTTTTGGTCCGGTGTTAATTCGCGGCTTAAGCAGAATCCGTCGGACCCAATTGAGCAGGAGACGGCGGTGCTTCCTGGCGAATCCATTACGAGTTGTGGCGGGCCGCCCGAAACCGGCACGCGCATGAGACGTGTCGGAGTGGACGGGCTGACCGAGGTGTACACGATCCAGGAGCCGTCTGGGCTCACCTTTGGATCATACTTTTCCCCCGGCCCTGCCACGATGGTCTCGGCTGATTCCTGGTCGAGGGTTTGCTTGAAAATATCTTGGCGGCCATTGCGATCAGACGTGAAGATGACGGCCTTGCTATCTGCCGTCCAGGACTGGGCAGCGTTCATGCTTTCGCTCGCGGTCAGGGGGCGAAGTTGTTTCAAGTGAGTCCCGTCTGCCTCCAGGTCACCCACAAGTGAGGTATCCTGCTCTGACCATTTCGCGAATGTCAGGCGACTGCCGTCCGCAGAGTGCGACAGGTTATAGATCTTAAAGCCAGCCCAGTTGGTGACCCTGCGCGGTGCGCTGGTGGGTACACCCGTGCGTGCGTCAACCTTCATCTCCCAAAGGTTGCTGGTTTTCCCCGCCGTTAGACCAGTTCCTGCCTCTCCTCTCGAAAAGATAATCTGCCCAATCGGTAGCCAGGAAAAATCGGAGAGAAGAGGATCAGATAAAATCACGCTGGCCCGACCGCCCTTCACATCAATGCTTTCGATAGTCGTCTCAAACTTGTCGGATGTCTGGTGCCGCTTCAAATATGCCAGGCGCTGTCCGTTGGGAGACCATTGGACCCGAGGAGGTCCCATTCGAGTAAAGTCGGGGCTGGGCATGCCGTTGTCCTCATCAAGGCTAAACAGCTTTCGTGTGTCCTCGCCGTTTGCCCCCATCAGCCAAACCTCCCGATCGCCTAAGCTTCCCATGCCACTCGTAAAGGCGATTTGGGACCCGTCGGGGGACACCGACCCTCCCGATGCGTCGTCCCGAAGTTTCCGGGGTGGCCCGCCCATCGTGGAGACCGCCCAAATGCTTCTGGGCCCCGAACCGAACGTCAGACCCCAATGCTGGATAGAAGCGGCAAGAAACCTCGTCCCGTCTGGAAACCAATCGCCAACAAACCAAATTGCCCCTGTAGGCGCAAGCTCTTCCGGCATCGGTATCTTTTGCGTCTCGCCCGTCGCGAGCAGCTTCACGTGAATTCCAGACATATCAGAATAGGCGAGATATCTTCCATCCGGCGAGAGCGTCCCACTCTGCACAGGGGTTTCAATGGAATTAATTGTGAGTTGGATCTGGATCGGTTCCGGGAGCGGGCGAGATCGATTCCAAACGAACCACGCGATGGCAACAGCGGTTACAGCCATCGTGGCCGCGAGCAAGATGGGCCACCGCTGACGTAGAGGCGGCTTTACGCCGCCATCTGTGACGTGGCGGGGTAAACCCGCCGCTACAACACGGATCGATTCCGCGTCGCGCTTCATTCGTTGCAGGTCCACCTTGAGGTCCGATGCCGTCCGAAAGCGCAGATTGCGGTCTTTCTCCAAAGCCTTCAGGATGATCTCATCCAGCTTCGGCGGCAGAGCAGGCACGAGGTTCTTCGGTGAAACTGGCTGTTGGGTCAGGATCGCATGTTGAATTTCTATTGCGGTCTCGCCTGGAAATGCCAGCCGCCCTGTCGCCATTTCGTAGAGAACCGCGCCAAAACTGAAAATGTCCGTGCGCGCGTCCAGCACTTCACCCCGCGCTTGCTCCGGTGACATATAAGCCGCCGTGCCAATCGGTGTGCCCCGGCTGGTGAGAGTAGTGGTTTGCTGTTGCGGCGCTGTGTGAATGCCATCTGCTTCCTCATGGTCATGAACTTCGGCCCCCGTTAACTTCGCAATGCCGAAATCCAGAATCTTGGCCTGGCCCTGTGCAGTCAGGAAGATGTTTGCCGGCTTGATGTCGCGGTGAATGATGCCCTTGCAGTGCGCCGCTTCCAGCCCCGCCGCAATCTGGGTGGCGAGGTTGAGCAACGTGTCGATCTGTAGGTGTCCCCCGCGAGGGCGCCCTTGGGCAGGCACAAGGCCTGCCCCTACAGTCAGCCGCTCCTTGAGCGTTTCACCCTCCAGCAGTTCCATGGCAATGAAGGGTTGGCCCGCGTCCTCGTCAATGTCATACACGGTGCAGATGTTGGGATGGTTCAGGGCGCTGGCGGCGCGGGCTTCACGCTGGAAACGCGCGAGCGCTTGCCGGTCCTGGGCCAATTCCGCGGGCAGAAACTTCAGCGCCACCGTCCGGCCCAGCCGCGTGTCCTCGGCTCGATAGATCACCCCCATTGCGCCACTGCCAATGCGCTCATGCACCCGATAATGCGATACCGTTTGACCGGCCAGATCGTCGGATGCCTCCCTGGCCCCTTCTTCGCCAGGGACCTCAAGTGACGGCGGCTCAGAAGCGGCCAGCACTTCCGGAGTGACCGGTTCGACGGCGGGGGCAGCCCCCTGGGGCGGAGCAATAACCTCCACCGGGGCGATGAATCGATACCCCCGCCGCGCCACTGTCTCCACGTACCGGGGTTCGTCCGCCGTGTCCAGCAGCGCATCGCGAAGGCGTTTGATCGCGGCGTTGATGCTGTGATCGAACTCCACAATCGTGTCGTTCGGCCACAGCCGCTGGCGAATCTCTTCCCGCCCCACCAATTCGCCCGGATGCGCCAGCAGCATGCTGAGAATTTGAAAGGGTTGTTCCTGAAGGCGGATGACCGAGCCGTGCTTGCGCAACTCGCCCGCTCGCGGGTCGAACTCGAAGGGTGAGAAACGTACTCGATAGGAATGTTGAACTGGTGCCGGCATCGGGGCGTGTCCCCTCCACCACGTGCCCCGGATGCTAGCAACTAAACCACTTCGAGTCAACAGATAGTCTTTCCAGTGTCGTTAGCTAAGAGTACAGATAGTCTTTCCAGATGAAGGCGGTCCTACCCATGGGCTGACGCAGAAGGGCACCCAGGCAGGCCTCTCAATCCCATCCGCATGGCTCGCAGTGACCTGGTAAGCGCAGCCAACCCCACCCCATGACATCCGCAAGTTCCGTGTTACCAACCGATTAGCGCGTGACCGGCATATGACGCTGGTATAGCCGCTGTTGCATTGAGGTACCTCGTCCACCGGTTGAAAGTGGCGCCATCTCGCGACCGAGGTGAGCGCCATGAAGAACAAAGGTTGGAAAGAAGAAAGCGATAGGCAGGGAAGCAAGGGCAGGCAGAGGACTGGAGGATTAGCCGATTCGAGTTGGGCGATTCTCCTGATGGTTTTAGTTGCTGCCGGGAATGGCTGGGCTCGCCATCAAACTCCAGCAGACGTAAGTAAGGAACTCCATCTCACCGTAAAGGTTTATATCTACGCCCCCATTCCCCAGTACGAACTAGCCACAGCCGAGCGCGTGGCAGGGAAAATCTTTCAGAACGTGGGAGTGGAACTTTCTTGGGTCGATTGCCCGCTGACCGGGCCGACAGCTCAACTGAATCCGACTTGCACCGCCCCCAATACTCCGACGGATATTCACCTCAATATCGTGCCTGATTTCGCAGAGGGTCCCTGGGTGGGAAAGTCCGCCATGGGCTTCGCCGTGGCACTCCCTCCACCAAGCCATGGACAATGTGCCAGTGTTTCCTATGTGCGCGCGATGGGATTGCTCCGCGACGCGCGCGAATTGACGCTTGGAGAACTTCTCGGACACGGCATTGCGCACGAAATCGGCCATTTGACGCTCGGAACAAATAGCCATTCACCCTCCGGCCTGATGTGCGCTCACTGGAATGTTCACGAACTGAAGCTTGCGGCTTATTCACAACTCCGCTTCTCGGAGGAACAGGCAGCGACTATTCGCAGCGATGTTCGGGCGCGTCAAACCCAATATGAAGCGTCAAAATCGGACCAACTGGCTTCTCAGAAGTGACCTGGAAACCCGGGACGTTCATGGAGTGAACCCCATGGCTGAGA
>PLSX01000211.1 GCA_003165315.1 Acidobacteriota bacterium | reverse complement strand
AGTTTGTGGTGCATCGCATGGAAAATGCCATTGCCAACCACGAATTTGAGAAGGCGCGCTTTTACTCGGACGAAGAGCGCAAGGAGAGGGAAAACCTCCGCCTGCTGCGCGAAAAGTATAATATCGACGAAACCGCCATGGGCGTGGTGACACAGGACGACATTGAAGAAGTTGTGGCGCGCTGGACAGGCGTGCCGGTGACGTCCATAAAAGAAGAAGAAGGCGCCAAGCTGCTGCGTATTGAGGAAGAACTGCACAAGCGCATCATCAGCCAGGATCGTGCCATATCCGCCCTGGCACGTGCCATTCGCCGTTCTCGTGCGGGATTGAAGCAGCCGGGCCGTCCCGTGGGTTCATTCCTGTTTCTTGGGCCGACTGGAGTTGGCAAGACGGAAATGGCCCGCTCCCTCACCGCATTTTTGTTTGGCTCGGAACGCGCACTGGTTCGTTTTGACATGTCGGAATTCATGGAGAAGCACTCGGTTTCGAAGCTGATTGGTTCACCTCCTGGATATGTGGGTTATGAAGAGGGGGGACAGCTCACAGAACGTGTGCGGCGGGCGCCCTATTCCGTGATCCTTTTAGACGAAATCGAAAAGGCGCACCCCGATGTATTTAATATCCTCTTACAGGTCTTCGAGGATGGCCAGTTGACAGATGGCCTTGGCAATACCGTCGACTTCAAGAACACCATTATTATCATGACGTCGAACATCGGCGCGCGATACCTGGAACGCAAGTCGCACATGGGATTCCAGTCGGGGGTAGAGGGGACGACGGAGAAGAAAGCCGAAGAACTGGTAATGAGTGAAGTAAAGCGTCTCTTCAACCCGGAATTTCTAAATCGCTTGGATGAGATTATCGTTTTCAATGCCTTGGCTGATCATGACCTCATTCAGATTTTGGAACTTTTGGTTGGGCAGATGAACCAGAATCTGGCACAGAAGAACATATCCCTGACGATTTCGCCGGAAGCCGGCCGCTGGATTCTGGAAAAGACCTGTGCGGACCGGTCCTACGGTGCCCGGCCCCTGCGCCGAGCTTTACAGAAATATGTTGAAGATCCGTTGTCGGAGGCATTAATTCAGGGTGAAATTCATCCTCCGGCGATATTGGAAGTAATCGTTGAGAACGAGGCGCTTTATTATCGTTCTGTAAACGACAAGCTGGTCGGTGCCACACCGCTCTCCCACTAGCGTTGTTCCAAGTATCTGGGGCCATGCATTCCGGCTCGGAAGTTAGGGAATACAGAGCATGGGTCCGCAATAGCGGAAATGCGTGGAGCCACAGATGGGACGGTGCTAGGACGGGTCGCCACGGTTATCCTGGCCGCTAAGAGGACAATCTACACGTCCTGCCCCTCGGTAGTTGGAATCTTTCCGAGGGGCGAGTGACTTTCTGCTGCAAAAATAATTCCGGCCAACTCCGGGCGGAATCCCAGCATCGGATTGTCTTAAGTTTGTGCGTGTGCGAGGGGGATCGCTTTCTCTTGAAAAAGATGAAAATGTGTGTGCCTGGACTTCGAGGGAAGCTGTATCGGCTGGGAGCTCCCGCCCTGGCACTCTTACTGTGGTTGCCCCTATTGAGTGCGGCACAAAATCCTCCGCCGGATCAAAAGCCGCAGAACCCTCCTCCACCGGCTACGGAAAAGCAAACTCCGCCTCCGCCCAAGCCTGCAGAGAAGAAAACACCAGAATCGGCTCCTGGACAACTGCAGTTAGAAAACCCTGAAGCTGTTCAGCCACCCGCGCCAGCGGCGCAGCCTCAACAGCAGCCCAAGCCGGGGAATCCCGTGGCGCCGGCCGCCCCTCCGGCGGAAGAGCACAAGCCTACGATTGAATCTATCATCATCCGCGGCAACCGGCGTATTCCTGCCGGCACCTTGCGTGCTCGCATTTTTTCCCACTCCGGGGATGTCTACGACGAAAGCGCTCTGGAACGAGATTTTATGGCCTTGTGGAATACCGGATTCCTGGATGATGTCCGTCTGGAAGTGGCTGACGCTCCCGATGGCAATAAAATCATTACGTTTTACGTCCGGGAAAAAAAGCTGGTACGGAGTATTGACTATAAAGGGCTAAGCAGCGTCGAGCAATCCGATGTTCTGGACGCCTTCAAGAAGGAGAAGGTCGGTCTCTCCATAGAATCCCAGTACGATCCGGTGGTGATTAAGCACGCAGAAGTTGTGCTTCAGGAATTGTTAGCTGCGCACGGGAAAATGTTCGCCACTGTTCGGCACCGCACCCGCAACATTCCCCCCAATTCGGTGGCATTGACCTTTATTGTCGTGGAGGGGCCCAAGGTAAAGCTCGGGGACATTAAGTTTTCCGGGAACACAGTTTTTTCAGACAACCAATTGGTGCGTGCGATGAAGTATTCGCGCCCGACTGGAGCGCCACCCTGGTTCTACTGGTTTCACAAGACCTACGATAAGGACCGAATTGAGGCGGATCTGGAGAACATTCGCGACCTTTATCGTGACCATGGCTATTTCTACGCTCTACCGAAGGATCCCGAAACCAAAATGGTGGATACGGGAAAGCACTGGCCCTTATTTTTCTGGAACCTGGGTGCCGGCAAGCGTGTAGATATTAAGATCGGTATTGAAGAAGGCGCCCAATATCGATTGGGCACATTTCACATCCGGGGCAACAAGCTTTTTCCAGAAGCCCGATTGGCGACCGTCCTTGGCATGAAGCAGGGCGACCTTTTTGCTCTTTCCAAGGTTAGGAAGTCAATTGAAAACTACACCAAGCTTTACGGCAACTGGGGCTACATCAATTTTACAGCGTCGCCAGATATTGAGCCGGATAACAAGCGGAAAGTCATCAACCTGGCGTTGGATTTTGAAGAGGACGATCAGTTCAGGGTTCACCGCATTGAGTTTTCGGGAAATACCAAAACGCGTGACAAGGTTATCCGGCGTGAGCTATTGCTGGATGAAGGCGGCGTATTCAGCTCCCAGATGTGGGAATATAGCGTTCTGAAGATGAACCAATTGGGCTTCTTTGATGAGATCAAAAAAGAGGACTACGACATCAAACAGAACGCCAAGGATAAGACGGTTGACGTTCTGGTGAAGGTTAAGGAAAAGGGAAAGAACTCCATCGGGATGTCCGGTGGCATCAGTGGCCTTGCGGGAAATTTCATCGGTCTCAATTACGCCACAAACAACTTTCTCGGACTGGGCGCGACGCTGAGTTTAGGGCTCCAATGGGGTACTTTCCAGAAAATGTACTCCTTTGGTTTTACTGAACCTTACCTCTTTGATAAACCTATAACCGCCGGTTTTACGGTGTTCAAGAGCGATTACAATTACAACCAGATTCGGCAGCTTGCGATATATAGTGGCGTTAATCCCAATCTGTTGGCGCAGTCGCAATACGGTCAATATTATGGGCAGAACTTCACCCAAAATTCTGACGGATTCACAGCGTTTGCCTCCTACCCACTGCGCCGCAGTTTTGCCCGTCTTGGATTGACCTACAGTTTCTCCCGCAGCAGCTTGCAAGCGTTTAGTGCCGCGTCAGAGTCATATTTCCAGGCCATTAATTTCAGTGGCTTGACGGGCCCCAATTCCCTGACTGGCATCATCACCAGTCAGATCATGCCAACATATCTGTACAGTACCATCAACAGTTCGTGGACACCCACCAAGGGCCGCTATCTTTACGCGGCCATAGGTTTTACGGGTAGTGCCATCGGTGGGAATGTCAACACCATCCGGCCCGTAATTGAAGCCAAATATTTCCGCCCGGTTCGTAACATTCGATCAGACCATCCCACGGCAATCGGATTCCGGTTCCTAGCTTCCACAGTCATTGGATACGGTGGCCGTGTGGTCCCACCCTTTTCCCGCTTCTATATCGGTGGAGAGGAAGATGTGCGGGGATTTGATATCCGCACTGTGAGCCCCATGGCTTTTTATCCAACAGTTGTTTCTGTTTGCAACAGGGATAATAACGGCAACCCAATTACCGGGACCAATCAAAACGGGCAGTCCACGGGACAATGCGGTTCGTCCACGAGCTTCCCCATCAATTCTCCGATTTTCCCCGGGGGTGATACGGAGGCGATCTTCAACTTTGAATACCGCGTTCCGATTGTGGGATCGACGGTCAGCCTGGCTTATTTTGTCGATGCTGGGATGAATATGATTTTATGGCCCAATCAGCTCAAACTTGCCACTGGAGCTTTAAGCTCGATTGAGAGCAATTATTCTTATTTCCCGATCCCTGCCGAGTTAAAGCCCGTTTCGGTCACCAATTTCCGTCCCCGCAGTTCAACCGGACTTGATTTGCAGGTTCTCCTCCCCATCGTGAACGCTCCGATCCACATCTTTTATGGGGTCAATTACCTGCGAGTTAACGATGAAATTACACCACCTCAGAATCTGCCACCCGAGTCACTGTTTCCCAATGAGGCTACCTACTTGGACGCATTGCGGAATTTTGTTACCTTCCGCCTGAAAGAGCGCTCCGGCCGCCTCGGATTTACCGTGCAGCGAACATTCTAGATTCAAGAGAAATGAGTTAGAATGAGGGGTTGATTTGGAACGATTACTTTCGGAGGAGCACGAATGAAGACGAGCTTGAAGAGTTCCATCTTGTTGTTGGCCATGCTGGCGGTCCCTATGGCTGCCCGTGCCCAAAATAAGATCGGTGTTATAAACTTGAACCAGGCGATTGGAAGCACCGCAGAAGGCAAGAAGGCGATTGCGGATTTGGAAGCGAAATTTGTCCCCCGCAAGCAGGAACTGCAAAGATTGCAGCAGGAAATCCAATCTATTCAGGATCAACTGAGCAAACAGGCGGCCACTTTGAGTGATGATGAGCAGCGCCGGTTGTCACGGGAGCTTGAGGACAAGCAAAGAATCTTGAAGCGTTCCGCCGACGATGCGCAAAGCGATTATAACGCCGAGACGGAAGACACCGTAAGCCGGATCGGGAAAAAAATGGTTCGCGTCATCGATGATTATGCCCAACAAAATGGCTTTGTCCTTGTCATTGATGACGCTCAGGTTCCTATTTATTACGCCTCCAAGGACATTGAGATTTCAGCGGAAATTGTAAAACGTTACGACGCTGCGAACCCGCTTCCGGCCGCAGGCGAAACACCCAAACCCGCAGCGGTATCGCACCCATAGCAGGCACATCTGCTGTCTGGTATACACCTGGATGGCCCTCCACCCGGATGAAGAGCGACGCGGGTTAATCCTTGTCCCCGCAGTCGGCATGAATTTTGACTTACGAATTCGATTCGATACGATACTTTTGAATTTTGAAGGAGCTAGAATGAAGAACCGATTGATTGTACTTGCCGCACTGCTGGCGTTATTGGCGGGTTCCGCCGTTCTCCACGCCCAGAGCGCGACACCTGCCCAGGGCAAAATTGGCGTTATCAACATCCAGGCTGCCATCGCCAACACAGTCGAAGGCAAGAAGGTTATTGGAGATTTGCAGAAGAAATATGCGCCCCGCCAAGCGGAACTCCAGCGACTCCAACAGGAAATTCAGGCAATTCAAGATCAATTGTCTAAGCAGGCAGCTACGCTGAGTGAGGAAGAGCAGGGACGTCTCAGCCGCGAAGCGGAAGAGAAGCAAAAGCTCTTGAAACGCGATGCCGAGGATGCACAAAACGACTTCAACCATGACCGTGATGAGTCTATTAATCGAATCGGCGTGAAAATGGTGAAGGTCATTAATGAATACGCGTCGCAAAATGGGTTTGCGCTGATCCTGGATGATGCACAGATCCCCGTTTACTTTGCTTCCAAAGATATCGAAGTGACCGCCGAGATCGTCAAGCGGTACGACGCTGCGAATCCGGTTGCAGATTCCACGCCGGCAGCAAAACCCGCAGCCCACCCAACGACACCCAAGTAGCCATCTCCGCTTTCCGGAAGCTTCTCTTGGATGACTCTTGACGCGGCTCCGTGGTGACACGGGGCCGTTGTGTTTGCACGCTTGCACCCGCTTAGGATCAGGCGATGCACGCGTGGGAGAGACTCTGTCCATTTGCCTGCTCCCCTTGTAATCTGTTGTCTTCGCTGAACGTCCTTCCATCGTGTTCGTTGCAAGTTGCCCAAGAAAGCTGCGCCGCCGATTTTTGTTCTTATGATTTTCCCAGCGGTTCGGCGTGGATGGTAATTTTGGAAATCTGCGGGAAGGCCTGGCGGAATTTAAATTCCAAGATTTCTGTTATGTCGTGGACTTTGGCGATGGGAAGGTCCGGCTTGAGCGTACAATGAAGCCGGACCACAACGTTGCCGCCCACTTGGTGAGCTTCCACGGAATGGCAATCCAGTACCCCTGCTGTTTCACGAGCCAGTTCTGCCAGTTTTTTTTCAACCCCCACGTGATCGATCGGAGCCTCGTCTCCCGTCTCCACTTTAACCAGAAGCGGCTCAAGGTGGACGTTCACCTCATTCACTTCCGGCAGGTTTGCCTTGATTTCGCTTTCCAATTGAGTGGAACGGTCGTGAGCTTCCGCCAGGCGCAATTGGGGATCGACTTCCAGATCAAGATGGACGTTGACTCGACCGCGCACTTCATACGCGCGGACTTCATGCACCAGGAAGTTTTGGCGGTGCGCCACGGCACGGATTTTCGCCACCAGGTCACCGGACGAGGGTTCCTGCGGTGTCGTGTGAATGACCACGTCGGCGCTGGGAAATAAGCGGTGAACTTCACCCTCCACCATGTCGGCGACGGATTTGGCGTGTTCCAATGAAATGTTGCTGGCAAGAGTGAGCCGCAAGTCAACGAACAGCCTGCTACCGCTCTCCCGCGTCCGGATGCGGTCAAGGCTGAGCACCCCGGCGACCCGGGAAACCGCCTCCCCAATCAACGCGCTGGTTCCCGATGGGGCGGCATCCACTAGAGCGTCGACAGTCTTTTTCCCCAACCGTACTGAAATGTACACAATGATTCCGGCAACCACCAGCGCTGCCACCGGGTCAGCGACGCGAAGCCAGCGGATGTGGCTCTGTTCGGATACATACACTAATACCAATCCCAGGATCACAACGGTTGAACTGTATACGTCTGTGGAGAAGTGTAGTGCGTCGGCTTCCAAGGCCTGGCTATTGTATTTGCGGGCCACGCGGAAAAGTGCGCGCGAGCGGAAAGTATCCAGCGTGATGGAAATAAACATCACTCCGAATGCCCAGAGTGAGGGCTTGACGTGGACATCGTGGAAGAAAAGACGCCGGATCGCTTCCCAAAAGATCCAGGCGCAGGTGACGATCAGCAATCCAGTTTCAATGAAAGCCGAGAGATGCTCCACTTTCCCGTGCCCAAAGGGGTGTTCGGTGTCCGCAGGCTTGTCCGAAAGTCGAACCGAGACGTAAGTGATGGCTGCCGCCACCAGATCCAGGGCGGAGTGCATGGCCTCGGAAATGATGCCTAGACTGCCGGTCCAAATTCCCACGATGAGTTTCAACGAGGTCAGCAAAACAGCTGCGGCGATGGAGGTCAGGGCAACAGCCTGTTTCTCCTTGCTGTAGTCGTTAAGCGTGCCTGGGTTGGGATTGGTGGACATTCGTCAGTCTTGAGATACTACCCGCAAAAGGGCTGTGAAATGGGCCGGGAGGGCTCTAGAGATTGTCGTTGAGGTCATCCAGGGCAGACTGGAGTTCTTCCTTGGCATGGCGATTGCCTTGGCGGCCAGTAACCTCCAATCCGGTGGTCAATACTCTGCGTGCCTCTTCCACCCGTCCTAGCCGCGTCAGGAAAGCGCCAGCCTGGTAGTAGGTGGCGGCGTATTCTGGATGATGTTCAAGCAGGTATGTGAAGTGGGTCCAGGCCACTGCGGGCTCGCTGCCGGCCAGCTCCATCGCTAGTCCGTAGCGCGCGAATGTGTCGTCGGGCTGATGGTGAACGACCTCTTCTAGGAATGCACGCCGGGTCTGGTTGGTTTCTGGTGACATGTTCAAGTCCTGTGTTTCGGTTGAATCCTTGCTTTGCCCAGGGTTGGAGGGGTGACGCGAGTCGTACCATCTTCCATTTTGCGGCGCAAAAGAACCACAATGGACAAGTAACAAGCACCCCTATGTCGGGCAAACGAAGCCAAACTGTTGATTCCGGTTGCATCGCCCCACCGGCTCGAATAGTATAGGCGGACGGACTTTGTAAGGCAACCCTTCGGAAGGAATTCTCCCTCTCTCTTGTGGCGAGCGGGAGCAAGCATGCGCTCTGTGTCCGGTTCTGGGACCTTGATCGAAATTGGGCCAGTCCCTCAACCAATTGGCGTTGGGTTTGCCTGTTCTTCCATTAAGTCCCACACTCCGCGGCATTGTGTTACGCCGACGAAACGATAGAAGCTTGAACATATGGCAAAAGTATTTGGGAAAACCGTCGCCGAATCCGCGGCCGAGACTGTGGAAGTCGTCCTTCCCAACGATGGCAATCCGCTGGGGAATCTGCTGGGGGGCAAGGTGATGCACCTTATCGATATTGCCGGAGCGATTTGCGCACAGCGACACTCGCGCTCCCAAGTGGTGACGGTGGCCGTGGATAACCTTGATTTTCTTTATCCCATCAAGGTGGGTGAGCATGTGGCGCTTCGCGCCCACATGACCCGCGCTTTCCGCACATCCATGGAGGTAGAGGTGCGTGTTTATCGTGATGACTACTTGACGGGCGAAAGGCAGCAGACAAGTTCCGCCTTTGTTACCTACGTGGCCCTTGATCCTCAGGGAAAACCGCAGATGGTTCCTCCCTTGATCGTTAAAACCAAGGAAGAAAAACGGCGATTTCGCGAAGCACTAGGGAGGCGTCGGCAACGCCTCGCCCTTGCCGCCCAAGCCCATCGTCGTTATTTTGAAAAAGCTTAGCAAGTGGACGCACCCCCGCAGCGATTTTTGAATCTCTGCGCAGATGAATTCGGAGGGTTACAAATGAAGATCAAGCGCAACAAGACTTTCTCCGGCACTCCTTGGGAATCCAAATTCGGATACGCTCGCGCCGTTCAAGTGGGCGACGCTGTTCACGTTTCCGGGACTACGGGCACCGACCCTTCCGGCAAAGTGCTGGCCCCAGGTGACATATACGCGCAGACCGTGCAGTCCATCCGCAATATCGAAAGCGCCTTGCAGCGCCTGGGGTTGGGTTTGGAGCATGTTGTTCGTACTCGCATTTATGTGACTCAAATCGACCGTTGGGAAGATGTGGCCAAAGCCCACGGGGAATTTTTCGGCCAAATTCATCCCGCCACCAGTTTGATTGGCGTTGCCCGCCTCATCGATCCGGAAATGCTGGTGGAAATTGAAGCCGAGGCCGTTGCGTGAGGCGGTAAATCCTAACATCCATCTTGGTCGCGTGAACATGACCATGAACCTGATCCTCGGTCGGATGAGAGGCGTCCAGCGCGCCTCCCTTCCGACCCTGGCTATGGTCCTATCAAGAAAGCCTGGCGGCAGTCATTTGATTCTACCGCCCTCACCCCCCTCGCTATCTTGCGAAGCTGGCTTTCCATTATCCACTGACCGCCATTCAGAGAAATCCGATGCTTTTGACCCATACTTTTGCTGAGGGCGCGGAAATTAAGCTACTCCAACCTCAGGACACGGAAGATCTTTTCGCCTTGATTGAGTTGAATCGCTCCTACCTGCGCCGCTGGCTGCCCGCGTGGGACGTGCAGAACACTCTGGAGGATTGCCGCACTGTCATCAAGAACTCGCTCGAGCGGTTGGCGGCCAATTGCGGATCCACTCTGGGAATATGGTATCAGGGCCATTTGGCGGGAGTCATTGGCGCCGGCGGCATCGATTGGGAGAATCGCTGCGCCGTGATTGGTTATTGGTTGGGCGAAAGCTTTCAGGGAAAAGGCCTCATGACCGGCGCCTGCCGCACACTTGTTGATTACCTCTTTTTCGAACTCAATCTCCACCGCATTGAGATCCGCTGCGCCGTCGGCAATGAAAGAAGCTGCGCCGTCCCCAAACGGCTTGGTTTTACAAAAGAAGGTATCCTGCGCCAGGCTCAGGCATTTGACGACCAATACTTCGATCTTGAAGTTTACGGCCTGCTGGCGGAGGATTGGATCCGCGCCACGGAGTAAACCGGAGACTCATACCTATGCCTAAGAATCCCGATCCATCCCGCCGAGAGTTTCTTGCCAATACGGGGAAAATTGTTGTGGGAGAAGCGCTACTTTCGATCCCTGCTGCGGAAATCCATGCTGAATCCACCGCGTCGAACATGAAAATGATGCCCAAGTCGCGGCAGGACATCACCGAATTCCATTACGGCGCGAGCGTCTATCCTGAGTTGCAAACTCGCGATGAGTGGAACACGATGCTGGACCATTTCCAGCGGGCGCAGATGAACTGTGTGCGCGTTTCCGATTCGTCATGGGGGAATATTGAAACGGCTTCCGGGCATTACGAGTTTGGTTGGCTCCATCATTTTCTGGACGACTTGGAAAAGCGCAAGATGCGCGCCATTTTGGGGACCGGCTCGTACATCCCTCCGCAATGGTTGACGGCCGCGAGCCCGGAGATTCTCGTCCAACTTCACCCTGGTGTTAAAGCACACCCAATGGCACGCCACGCGCCTTGCCTCAGTCAAACTCTGTATCGCGCTGCCGTGCGCCGGTATTCAATGGCGCTCGGTAGAGAGTTTAAGGATCATCCCACTGTGGTGGGCTGGCAGATGGGTAACGAGGAGGAAGGCAGCTTGGAAAGGCTGTGCTTCAACCCCGCTTGTGAGCATGCCTGGCGCGAGTGGTTGAAGAAGACCTACCACACGCCGGATGAGTTTAATCGCCGACTCAATCTGGTGAGTTGGGGCATGAGGGTGGATTCTTTCGACGCTGTGCCGCAACCCGGCGAAGGCGTGGAGGAAAGTGGCGTGGCTCTTGCAGCTCTCACTCTTGCCCACCGCCGCTTCCGCCGCGACGTCCTTCTCGATTTCTTCTTAATTCAGGCTAAGGCATTGAGAGAAGCCGGCGTCCATCAGTGGATTTTGACCGATTGGAACTCGCAATGGCACGCTGTGGCAGACGATCCGATGGCCGCCTACAGCATGGACATTGCCGGATTGAATGAGTATCAGCACCCTGGCAGCAATGACAGCTTCTGGATGAATTTCACCTGGCAGCAGGATATGCACCGCTCGGCGTATGGGCGAACCCACTTTATTACTACCGAGACCCGCTTTGGAGTGATCGGAACCACATCCATCGAAGATCCCGCCCCCACGCGCGAACAATATCTGATGTGGGGACTGGAAACCGCCGCCATGGGAACCTGCGGCATCTTCTACTGGTCGGGCAATCGATGGCGGGGAGGGCACTGGCCGCACTGGGGCGGACTCCTCGATTGGTCAGGCCATCCCGAGCCCGATTTTGAATGGGCTATCGACTTGGGGAAAATCCTGGCGAAGTGGGGAAAGCACCTGATCGATCATCCTGTAAAAGCCACCGCTGCGATCCTGAACGACTTCGAGCAGCGTGCGGCTCTGGATGTCTATCCGCATGTAAAGGGAAGCAACACCCTGCTGCCGCGGAGTTTCGATGCGATGCACCGTCTGGGTATCGGGGTGGACAGCATAAACCTGGCCGCCGCCGCTACGCCTGCGAACCTGAAAAAATACTCGCTAGTGTTGATTCCGGCTGCCACGGCCCTCGACAACGCACAATTGACGGCCTCACTTCTCGAGTATGTACAGGCAGGCGGAGTGTTGATCATCACCCCGTTCACTTCTTATATGGACAAGGACGGCATCTTTCGCGGCGACGGATTTGGCGCAAACCTATGGGAGTTGACCCGCTGTGTGGTTCGCACCGTGCGTTGGATGGGTTCTGCGGACGGGTCGGAAAACGGGGATTCGTGGTCATCGGGACCGTCGGCAAGTACACTCCGCTCGGATCCTGCGGTGTCGTGGATTGACAAGGGACTAGGCGAATTCTCACCGGTGGGTCTCGAAGGATTCTGCGAATTCCTGGAAGTGGACTCCGCCGCGGAGACCATCGGTACGTTCAAGAGCACTCAGGCCATTTTGAACGGCCGCCCCGCTGCCGCGCAACGAAAGCTGGGGCGTGGGATTGCAGTAAAGCTCGGGTTTTGGCCAGAAGACGATGCACTTTTGCGCCTGATCAAATTGTACGTTCCTGACAGTGGAGGCTTCCTCGCAGGCCCCACCCCGCAAGGAGTTATCGCTGTCCCCCACACTGATAACAGCCTTTTTGTGGTAAATACCAAGGGCAGTGAAATGCCCGTTCAACTTGCACGGTCATGCGCCGATCGTCTCACTAACGCCATCGTTGAAGGCAAAACCAAACTCCAGCCCTATCAGGTATGGTGGTTGAAATGAGATTGCGGAATCGGCGTCGGAATTTGGACTGCCATCATGGAAATAACAATGTGTGCCTAAGAAGGACGGGCGCTATGTTTGTCCAGACTATAGAGTTCGCATAAGGATGCTGGTCCCGAAGGGTACATTTTCCGCCCAACCTTTCATTGCCCGAACTGTGGAACGGGCATTTGCACGAGCGCTACAGATCGTCATTTAATGAGGATTGGTACGGCAATTCTCACAGTGACGGTTGTGCTAACTATCTCTTGCCAATTTGGGTGAGCCAACCCGGTGCCATGCCAATCCTTCTAGTTGATTGGGATCGTTGCCGTTTTCCTGCTCAACTTTTTTAGTCTCCTGCGGAATTACACGGAGGCTGCCTATTATCGGGTAAAACCTGATCAATCGCCCGAAGTGGGAGCAGGCTATTAGCAGGCCGTTCGTGGAGATTAGGAATTCCCCAATAGGTGGGGCGATTCGCGAGCCGCCCCTTCAATAATCTATGTTCTCACACCCGCAAGAAAATCTTCTGCCGATAAAGAAAATACAAGAACAGCCATGCGGTGAAAATCACGCTGCACTCCCAAACGATCGGCCGGTAATGGCCAAAGACGGGCAGCAAGCCGTGAAGAAAGACTTTGGTGATATTGCCAAAATCGAAGAACCGGTCAGCCAGATAGATGGTGATCGAGTTCATTCCAATGACCTTGAAATAGAATGACCAGCGTTGATAGCCCCGCACATCGATGATCCAATAGAAAAGAGCAAGCAGCAGCATGCTCCAACCGCCGGCCCACAGTACGAACGTGCTCGACCAGATGTTTTTGATGATGGGAAAATTGAAACTCCACACCCACGCCACAACCAAGCTTGCCAAGCCAGCTGCCGCCAGTCCCAGCACCTTACGATTCGGAGTGTACTTTGCTGAGCGCAACCAATGCCCGGCCAGCACGCCCAACAGGCAGGTGGAAATCGCCGGCAGGGTTGAAAGCAGGCCTTCATTGTCGCCGAAAGTGTAACAGCAGAATCTCAGGGGAATTATGAGGCGATCAAGGTAACCTGCCAAGTTGTTCTCCGGAGTGAGCACCCCGGCCCCGACACCCGGCACAGGCACCAGTTTCATAATGAGCCAGTAGACCACGAGGATGCTGCCTGCCACGATGGCTTGGCCGCGAATACTTGCGTTCATCATCACCAACGCCGCCACTAGGTAGCAAATGGCAATACGTTGTAGCACTCCTGGGATGCGCAGAGTATGAATGTTGAAGTCGAGAAGCCCATTGTAAATCAGGCCAAACAGGAATAGCAGGATAAAGCGCTGGACCGTGTGACGGTAAAGTTGCCCCCTGTTGGCTCCCTCTTCCATTCGGCGGGTCAGTGAAAAGGGCAGGACCACCCCCACCATAAATACGAAGAGGGCGAAAATCAAATCGTAGAAATGAAAGCCAATCCACGGCACGTGCTCGAATTGCGCATCGAGCGCCGCTGTGGTGGTATTGGGCCATACTTTGTAGATGGCGTGGATTATCTCTTCTCCACCCGCGATCCAGAACATGTCGAATCCACGCAAGGCGTCTATGGAGGCAATGCGCTTTGCGGTGAATGGTTTTGATTGATTCTCATTAGTCATAAAAACCCTCTATCATAATTTGGTCAAAGAGCTGGACAGTACCTTCGCTGACCGCGACATTATCCACAATTCGAGAGGGTAGGGGAAGCAGAAGTATTGATGGCGTCTTAGCAGTTCGTTGTACCCCACCCACCGCCGGCTTCGGCTAAGGTCGCTAGCGCGGCTGAAAGTGCAGAGGATCGCGCAGGCTCTGGAGTTCCCGGTAATAATAGAGTGCCGTCGGCCTCTTGCCGTTAAAGCGCAGCTTGCGCAGAAACTCAATCTCTTCCTCAGTGGCATTGTGACTCAGTTCAGAACTCTGCAGGAACTGGATGAGTCCCGGTTCTTCCTTGTCAGAAGTGTCAGGCTCTCTCTCCATGTATTCGAATTTCTTTGGTCGTCCTGCGGCCATGCGACGGTTCAGGATAATATACATACCAAAGGTTTTCATATCCATGTCCCACGTATCGATGATCGGCTGCAAAAAGGCAACGCAGTTTTCAGGGGAAAGGTTGTAGACGTCTTCATCCAGAAATTCCAGGACTTTGACGCGTGTCTGTTCATAGCTGCCATGAGTGATCCCGGCCAACTGCCGTAACCATTTCTCATTGGCTAATTCCTTCCTGGCAACTTCCTTTGCCACCTCCAGAAGTTTCTGTGTTACCAACCGTTCAATTTCCCCAAAAGGTTGTTGCTCAAAGATGAGGCCCACTTGTTTCTTCTTGTCGGGGTGGCATTTGCGCAGGACGAGTTCGCGGACCTCCCTGAAAAGAGGGGCGGGGGAGACTGCCAGCTTCTTCTTGATGTCTTCCTGGCGCCGGAGTTCCGCCATGCGCGCGAGTTCCCCCTTGGGGAACTTCAGGAGCGTTTCCAACTTGTTATAGATATCGGTGCGCCCGGGAGCGGGGGGAGCCTTCCTTCCCGAGAGAAGCTGCGAGATGTAGGACTCGGTTACTTGCGCGGCAGCAGCTAGGTCGCGCTGTTCGAGGTCCAACTGTTCAAGGCGCTGCCGGAGGACGAGAGCCAAATCCATGGTTTGTCTCCTGGACTTAACCAACTTGGAAAATGCAACCCTTGAAAATGCCAGATTTTGGTTGACAAAACAAGCTAATTTACTTAGAATAGTTAAGAAGTCGAGCCGTATTCCCTCTTCTTTCAGGTCATCTGAACTGTTTCAGGTTATCTGTACTACGCCCAAGGGCGTGGAGCCCCGGGAAGCCCCCCTTCTCGCAGCGCGGTGAGCAACCGGATGACAAAAGACGCATGCGTAGGCACGGATTTACACGCCGCGATTTTGCCTCACTGGTGATGAGTTATAGAAAAGAGGCTTCCATTGTTTACCCGCATCCTGAAATGTCTTACTCTCGCGGCTTTGCTTCTGGGTTTGGTGCTGAGTTCGTCTGCCAGTTACCGGATCGTCTTGGAGATGGCGGTTTGTGTGGCCTCCCTGGTGGTGGTGTGGCAGGCCATTCGACTTCGCAAGTATATGTGGGGCATGGGCTTTCTAGTGATCAGCGTACTCTTCAATCCTGCCGTGCCTATTCCCTTGAGCCATCGGCTTTACCTCGGCCTGGAGTGGTTCAGCATTGGGGCATTTCTTGTTTCGCTGGCGGTGCTTAAGAACATGCCGCTGCTTTCCATGCCTTCAATTACCGGCCGCACGCCGGGAAGCGAATCGCTGTAAGAGTGCCACCGTCAAATGCAAGCGGGCTATTGCCATTTGTATTCTTAAGTGCCCCGAGATAGTTGATTGCCGGAAATTGAACTCGCACCATACAGGTTTCCATTGGTGAGTCTTGGTAAGGATGTCCGTCCAGAGTTTTCCCGGGAGGGAACCATGTCACAAAGAAACGGTCATAAAGCAAGGTTTGGGCGCCAGCAAGCCGCCAAGATTCTGCTGCGCAAGCACATGCGGGAACTGCGGAAGGTGTTGATGGCCAAGACCCCGGAGCCCATGATTGAAGTAGTTAAGTAAGGCTGCACTCCACGCTGCGGCACTGATGGCAACGTGCGGAAAAGTCGGCAAAAGCGTGCCGAATTTTAGTTTAGCGCTTTGAGATTGGCCTTTTAAGGCAGCAGGAAAGTGGTGGAATGTATATCCAGTACAGGGGATTCAACGTAGCCAAGAATTCCCGAGTCTACAAGTTTCAAGTGCTCGATCTGGACAAGGAGCAGCGGGAGTTTACGGTCCAAATCCTATCCGATACGAACCATTGGCCATCCTTGAAACTCCAGGACGGGCCAGGTATCTGTTATGAACGGTTGGAGCAGGAATTGGGTCGGGAGACCCAAAACACACGCGCCGAGCAGAACCTGCAAATTAGCGAATCGGACATTCTTGCGTATCTGAAACACCACTACCCCCCGGTAAAGACCTTTGGCCCGAAGCCTTTGCCAGAGCTTTCCCTTGAACCTACGCCCGCTGGCGAAAGCAGGATTTCCGCCTTTGTTGGGCGGGGAATTTCGCCATTGCGTCCCGATCCACTGAAGAAAGAGTCGGAGGTTTCCGCGATCCTCCTGTACAGGCCGGGGGATGCAAGGGATCTGCTGAAGATGGCGCTGCAAAGTCATTCGATCGACATTCATTGCCTTACCACTGTCCAGGAAGCGTTGCCCCTGCTTCGAGATCCGGATCCGCCCCACTTGGTCTTTACTGAGGATACGCTCCCGGATGGCACCTGGGCGGAAGTAGTCAAGCGATCACTAATGGCGAGCAAACCTGTGAAGGTCATTGTGATCTCGCGCGTCGTTGATGTCAGCCTCTATGTAGAAGCCATGGACGGGGGGGCGTTTGACTTCATTGTTCCTCCACTTTCGGCCATTAAACTGGATTATGTTGTGAAACGGGCAATGGAGACGGTTCTAGGTTTGCGCCGGGAGCTGCCCGTTACCGCTTAGGGCGGAATTCATCCCGCAGGGAACACCGGGAAAGCAAGAATCAGCTTGTAGCGGTGGGGCTCAACACCTCGCTAATAAATTGAATCTCTTGCCAAATAAGGAGACTTTTGTGAACACAATTGCGCAAGGAAAGTACGTCAGGCATGGTTTATACGGACTCGGCGTGGTAACAGAGTCCGACGCTGAGCGCACCTCCATTGATTTCCATCTGCATGGGATGAAGAAATTCGTGACCAAGCTCATGGTGGTTGAGATGTCCAACGAAGCTCCTCCGCCCAAGCCTAGCACCAAACGCCGCAAGAAGGTCATTGCAGCGCCTGCTCCGGTAGAGCCCGCTTCCGTCCAGGCCTGATCGCCGACTCCGTGTTCATGAAGCCTTGCCCACATTCCCTGTTAGGGAGTGTGGGCGGAGCTGTTTCCGAACGCCCCCTGAGGCATAAACTCGTTCGACTCGACTATCAATTGCTTCCGCCGGTGAATTCACCACCTTGTGTTGCTGGATCCCTCTTACATGTAGATGCATTTCTGCGCTTCCTCAGCATAGGCGCGGACGAGTTTGGGGTCGGCGTCAAAGAAGTGGTCCGACGGGCAGAGAATGTACCCGCCCCCTACACCTGCGGCTTCAAAGCACTCGCGCACGGCAGCGCGTGTTGCCTCCGGCGTGCAGCCGAGCAATGAGTGGAACTGGTCAAACCCACCAATCATGCACACGCGGTCGCCAATGCGCTTCTTCGCTTCCGCCAGAATGACATCGGCTCCCATGCCTATAGGTGTAAAGGTCTCCATGGCATTGGGTTTCATGTCCGCAATCTTCTCCAGAATCGGCATCATGCCGCCGCAAGTGTGATAGACAATCCGTTGGCCGGCTTTGTGGGCCTCGGCAATCAGATCCGTGTCGTACGGCGCAACATACTCCTCAAAGATCTTGGGTGAGATCACGGTGGATGAAGCCGAGCCCCCGCCATGTTCCACCAAGTCGAAATTGGCCCCCGCCATCGATTGGATGTACCCCTTTTTGCGCCGGTGCAGGATGCCCAGGAACTGGTGCACCCAGGCGGGATCGTCATAGGTGGCCAGAATCAGTTGTTCTGTGGGGAAGAGGCAGCAGGCATCCTGCCACACACCCGGCTGTCCGTAGACATCGAAGCAGGGCATATGGCTGCGCACCAGTCCGCGATCGCCGTAGGCTTCTGCTTTCTTGTTCACCGCCTCCACATCGCAGTGCGGGGTGGGAACGAATTCGCCAATCAAGTCAATGTCCCGCTTGTTCTTCACCAGGCATTCGCTGACCCACGTGGTTTGATCGTTGGACTGCGTCTCCATGGTCAGCGTGCCCTTGGGGGTGATGAAGTCATAATGCTGGGTCTTGTACGTGTCGTCTGGAACGTCCTTTGCTTCCACCCGCCACCCGCTGTTCCAGATGCGTCGTGCTTCCAGGAATCCCGGGACACCTTGCAGGGGATCATCGTAATCGCCCGTGCCGGGCGCAGGCTTGTGCTCCACCACCCAGGTGATGGGATCCAGGCCGTAGCGATCGAAGAATTCCGGCGTGGATATACCGCCTTCGTATTTATCGAGATAGTATTGCATGACGTGATGTGTCGTAACCGGCAAACGGTCGGAAGGGCGATGATCAAGCGCGGCAACCAATCTTTGTTTTGGGGTCATCATTGCGGTTTTCACCTAAGCGGACATTATTCCCGAGAGCGAAGATCTATAACGGCGCGCAGTATAGCACAACGCCGAATGAGCTGATGCATCTATGCGGGAATGCAGAGGAGGACTTACCAGGAGCGCTTGCGGGCGGGGCGGCGGGACTCGCGGTAGACATCGAGTTCCTGATCCGACAGAGTCGTCCGGCGGGGCAAGGGGTTTGCCTCGGTTTCTGAATCCAGGGCTTTCTGCAATTTCTGGTAGCAAAGGGCGGCGGCGTCCTGAAAGGGCAACTGCTTTTCTGCAAAGGCGCGGTTGGAAATCGTAAAAATAAATTCGCGGTCTTCCGACTGCTTGTTGATGACCTTGTAGGTATAGTCCCGACCATGCGCCTTGAGTTGAAATCCGACATATTGGATTTGCATTACGATTCACTCCCGGCGTTGAGGGTGGCCGCCCGCGCCTGTGCATCTGAGCAAGACGCGGGCGGTGCACTAATTGTGGGTGATGCTTAGAGCTTTTTGACGCTTTCAGCTTGCAGCCCTTTGGGTCCCTTGGTGACAGCAAACTCCACCGCTTCGCCCTCGTTGAGCGACCGGTATCCTTCGGCTTGGATGGCAGAGTGATGGACGAAGACATCATCTCCGGAAGCGCGCTGGATAAATCCATAGCCCTTCGAATTGTTGAACCACTTCACTACACCTTGTTCTCTATCCATATTGATTCAGTGTTCCTTTTTTTTGATCGTTGAAATTTAACTTGGTCCGGTCCCGCAACCGCTCCCCCCAAAACACAAAAAGCCGCAAAATCACTGGTTTTGCGGCCTTCGACGAACATGGTGTTCGGTCACAAAAACTGATCAAGCATCCTAATTATACACACTTGGCGCTGCCTTTACAACGAATAATAATTGACTTTTTCACCTTTTCCCCCTCATTTAGGAACCCCAGCCCCCGCACCCGCCACCGTTACCCAGGCGCGGCAGGTTTAGGCTCCCACCTTGCTCGAAAGACAGGGGACTCCGTGTTCTCACGCAGGGGAGATGAAGCTGTCTGGCCCAGTATCTGTCCGCAGCGGCCCACCACAAAGACCGGGAATCGTGTGCCGAACCGACCTTAAAGAAAATGCCCATGAATGAATCCGAAATTACCGACCGTGATCGCGCCATGGCCCAGTGGTGCGTGGAATGCCCCGTCTGTACTCGTGCCCGCCGCAATCAGCACGGTGTGGCCTTCTGGTTCGTCAAGCAGGTGGAAGGCAGCGTGTGTCCATTTTGCCAGGCCTATGAAAAGTCTACGGCCGCAAATCGCATGAGCCCTCCGATCCCAAAAATGACCCAGCCTGAGCCCCCCCTTCAATGCCCCTTGAGAATTGTGGCAACGCGGGGAAAGAGGTCAGCGGCCTTCTGCGCCTGAGCGTCGGACTTTGTGGCCAATTCTTCCCCCCGTTCCAGCCCATCCACTAGGCTTGTCAGTTCCACCTTGATCCTCACCTTCAAAATGTCCTGGTCCTTTGACCAGAACTCATCAGGAACGCGGATTCCATTTCGCAGGAGCGATTCCTTCACGTCCTCAAGCATTTCCGGTGTGACTTCAAACGGCTCGGACATGCGGCTGTGCGTTGTTATGTAGCTTTCGGCATAGCTGGTCAGGAATCCCCGCTGGCTGATAAACGCGAACCAGGGATCATCCGTGTGCCCTTCGATCGCGACGTCTGGTGTGACTCCCCCTCCAAGCGTTACAGGGCGCCCGGCGTCTGTATGAAACACGGCGGAACTGGCGCCGGCTGGTTCTTTGCCGGGGGCATTCGCTGGGGACTTCCCCTGAGGCACAATGGAGGGTGAGAGTGACGCGAAAGTCAGTGCCGTGCCCGGGAGTGGCCTTTGGATGGATCGTCCACTGGGCGTAAAATACTGGCCCGCGGTGATTGCCAGGCCGGTTCCTTCACTGAGCTCTTGCACGGACTGAATGACGCCTTTACCGTAGGTTGGAGCCCCGGCAATGACTGCGCGGTCATGCTCCTGGAGCGCGGCAGCGAGAAGTTCGGCGGCGCTGACCGTGTCGCCATTCACCAGCGTGACGATGGGAAAGTCGTAGTGTTTGGGCATGGCCGGGGCGTGCACAACCTGTTCCGCCATCTTGCGGCCCCTTGCTGTCAGCACCACTTGCCCCGGCTTCAGAAAAAGGCTGGCCACCGCGGTGGCGGAATCCACAATGCCGCCGTGATCGTCCCGCAAATCGAGCAGCAGCCCCTTCAGGTGGGGTGCGTCCATCCTGTCGAGTGCGTTTGCCACCTCCTCCGGGGTCTTGCCCTCAAAGCTGGCAATATGCAGGTAAGCGATGCCGGGAGCCCAGAGGAAAGCCTTATCGACGGAGGGCAGCGCCACCTCAGCAGGGCTCAATTTGATGTCCTCAGGCACCAGTCGGCCGGGATGGATGACTCCCAGCGTTGCGGGGCGGGAGCGTGATCGCTTCAGCAGGTCAATCAGCGATTGGAAGTCCAGGCGCGCAACCCTCTCACCATTGACGGCTACGATCTCATCACCTGGCGCCAGACCGGCGCGTGACGACGGTGAACCTTGCGTGATTTGCAGGATGAGAACCTTTCCCACTGAGACATAGAGGATGGAGCCAAATCCGATCGATTCTCCGCGCGCCTGCTGCTTCATCGTTTCGAATTGGTCGTGGTCGAGAAAGGCGCAGAAGGGGTCGAGGGCCGAAAGCATGCCCCGTATCCCGCCGTCGAAAATGGCATGGTCGGTATCCACCGGATCGACGTAATTCCGTTCAATGGCCCCATAAATCGCCGTGAATTTGAGCGCTTGTGCGGCCGCGTCATCGGGCAGGGCGGGATTCGTCTGGGAGTACAACCCAGTGGCGATCATGCAGAGCAGGGCAGTAAGAAGAATAGTCCGTAATATCGACACCGAGACTTTCAAAGGCGTAAGCAAATCCTCCAATTTCAGTATAACCCGGAAAGGGGCGAGACACGGGGTCATAGCCGATTCCAATCTCCCATCTCAAATCTTCGATCTGCGATCCTCAATCTCACCTTCGATCTCCAATCTCCAATTTGCGATTTCCAATCGGCGAATAGTGCTTGGAATCCTCGGGTGCGATGGCCATCCTGGCCATGCACGGGCACGGGCAAGACCTGTCCCGATGGGGTTCTCCAGCCCCTCCTGAAATCAGGAGGGGAGCCGCTGTCGGCAAAAGCTCCCCTCCCTCAGATGAGGAGGGGTGGCGCGATAGCGCCGGGGTGGTGCTGGGCTGGTCGCACAGCCACTCCTGGCGGTGCGGGAAGTGGGGCGAGTTCCACAGTGACTGCCCTTGTAACCACCCCAGTCGCTTGCGCTCCGGCCCCTCCTGAAATCAGGAGGGGAGCCGTTGCCGGCAAAAGCTCCCCTGTCTGAATACGGGCAAAAGCTCCCCTTCTTGATTAAGCAGGAGGGGAGCCGTTGCCGGCAAAAACTACACCCTTTGGGGTGCCTTGGGACGCTTTGCTGATTCTATTGGAGTTATCCGGATAGACCTTCATTTTAACATCCTTTTTCCGGCTTTTCCGGTGGGCATCGACAGAGGTTGCATTCCTGAACGGCTGGATACGGCAGGGAGAAACTATAGGGCTGACCCTGGCGCCGGCGCGTGCTGACTGCGAGGTTGGCTTCTTAACATCTTTTTCCCGGGTTTTCTGCCGGGTATCGGGCAATGTGACATTTTTAAATGTCCTGATACGGCAGGTTGATGCCGCGCGGGCGACCTTGGCGTTAGGGCATGGTGACTGCGAGGTTGGCGTTACCTCCGATTGCGTTGGCGGGAATGATTGCTCGGCTTCGGCTTGTGCTGGCTCCACGGCCGGCTCGGTAACGGCGTCGATTGATCCTCCCTCCGGGTCGAAATCTGACCTGAACGGCGGCGCGGGAGTGTCGCCTTCATAGGCCGATTCCGGACAGTTTTCGTGATTGTCGGGTGGGGGTGCTTGCCGGTGCAGCTTCAAGAGCAGGTTGGAAATCCGCCAAACCTCGCGAAAGGCGGAGTCCTGCATGCGCTGCATGAAGACGGCGTTGGGATGAATGGGAGCGATTTCCGCGGCGCGTTCAAAGCTCGATGGGCCCGCCAGGCAATTCCGCAGGATGGCGGTGCGCTGCGCCTCGCAGAGGGCCGCCTGCCGCGCCAGCATGTTTTCCAGAAGCTGGCGCACTGGCTCCCGCTTCGCCCATTCCGCACGACTCAATTGGGGGCCTTGCGGCTTGGGAGGAGGGGCGGGCTTTTTGATCACCGGGGGCGGCACGGGAGGGGGCTCCTGGCCCGGAATCACCGGTCCCCGGATCGTGGGCGGGTGGTCGCCGGCCAAACCAAATATCTCCTCGAGTTTTCGCATCGCCCTGCGACTCTGCTCCAGCGGATCGATCGTTTTCCCCTCCTCGTCATGTTCGCCCGGCCCCTGAAGTTGCATGAACAGGGCGAGAAGAATATCTCCCAACTCCTTCAGCGACTCCTCGGGAAGAAGGTTTTTCATCATCGCCAGATCAGCGGGAGTGGTGACGTAATGCTTCTTCTCCACCGAGTGGGCGAGGGACTGCAAACTGGCCCCGGTCATTTTCAACTTCATCATCTGCGAGTGCAGGTGGTTCTCCCGTCCCAGGCTGGCCTCCTGGGCCTGCCTTAGGGCATAACCTTCCTGCATGCGGTCGGCGCGGTCCATGCGCCACAGCGCCCGCGCCAGGCGCATGCCCAGGGCCTCTTCAAACCCGTCGAGGGGCGGATACTTTTCCCGCACCGCGCGCACCATGGCGTCGAAGTCAGCGGGATCTTCCCCCAAAGCGCGCAAGGCTGTGTCGCGGTCCTGGGAATAAAACCCGTGGCGAAGGCACGCATCGCGCTGCCTCTGTCGGCCCTCGGGAGTGGCCGGTCCGCGGGACATCCGGGCGTTCTCCTGGTGCGCGGCGATGCTCTTTTCCGTTAATGTGCGTTGCTGTTTAATCGACATGGAAACCTCCGAAAGATAGGGGCTGGGGACTGAAGGCGGAATGCTGGGGAATCGGGTCTCGGGACAAGGGGCAAAGGACTTGGGGCGTGCGATTCGGGACTTGGGACAAGGGACTTGAGACTTGGGACTTGGGACTTGAGACTCGGGACCGAATCGGAATTCTTGGCAATGCTTGCGGTTCGCAATTGGCATATCCAGCAGCCCACGTCCAGCACCCGGTCGCGCGTCCCCAGGTCCTAGAGCACTTTTAATTTAAGTGTATACATTA
>PLSX01000113.1 GCA_003165315.1 Acidobacteriota bacterium | reverse complement strand
TCGATCGGAGATCGACGCTACAACGTGGCGGTTTTACACCGCTCTGGCGCTGTAGGGCCGAAGAGCCTTCGGCCCCGGCCGAACGCTGTTCGGCCCTACAATGGCGGGATAAACCCGCCGCTACCTTCCGGCAGAAATTCGCGGCGCTGGGGGATAAGGAAAGCGTCACAGGCACACTCTTTCCAATCTCTTCCCCCTCTTGCGGGCATCAAAATCGNNTCCCAATGCCCTCGGCCGGAATGGCGATTGCACAACCGTCACCTTCAAAGCGATACGACTCATTGCCGGCATCGCCGTCTCAAACCTCAAGATGAGCTGGCTTATTTGTCTGGACAATTTGATGGCGTTGAATTGAAGACCTTGAAATGGTCTGGACGATAAGTCCAGACGTTTTGCCGGAATTGGGGCCTAACCACCCGTATGATGCGCCTTGAGGACTTCCGGGGACTTGAGTTTCGGGGAACTTGCGCTTACTGCTCCTGAAGGACAATCGAATCCGCCAAGCCGACGCGACGAATAACGGCGCTCAAAGGGGGTAAGTTCGTGCCATTGCCGGCCGGAATACACCGCCTTACAGCGGGTTCTGCCGGGAAACTCCGGGCAATTCGCCCTGAAGTCCAGCCAGGGTCCATGGCCGATTCAGCCGTCGCCCATGCCCCGGCCTCGCCATCGACCGCGACGCCGCCCCCGAACCCGGCAAAATCGTTTTCGTCTATCGGGCAACAACAAGTCCGATGTCCGAGGTCCGAAGTCCGAAGACAGAAAAACAGTTGCTTGTGGTTAGTGGATAGCGGTCAGGTTGAAAAGTCCCGAGTCAGCAGTCGGAAGTCAGAAGACAGAAGAAACTGTAGCAAGGGGCAAGGGAGTAAGCACAAATTCAAAATTTAAGATTTCAGGAAAAGACGACGGAATAGCTCCACTTCCGACTGGAGTCAATTGGCAATGCAGCCAAATCGTAGATGTGGCGCCGCAGGTTGCGTGCTGCTCGTTCCTGGACGGGCACACGGAAGCTATTCCAATCCAGTCCCCATCTGGGAAGTCACCAAGTCTGCCTGTAATCATTCCGATGGTTCAATGACCCGAACGGAAAATGACCCGGTGGCCGGATGGCCCGATGACCAACTAATCCGATGACCCGATTCGTTACTGCTTCAATTTTTCCGTTTGTTCGTGGGCGTGGTAGGAGCTGCGGACGAGGGGGCCGGACTCAACGTGGCGAATGCCGGCGCTTTCGCCGTATTGCTTGAGGGAGTCAAACTCCGCCGGGGCGTAGAAGCGCGCCACGGGCAACTGCTCCCCGGATGGGCGCAAATATTGGCCGATGGTGACGATTCCCACGCCAATTCCGGCCAGGTCTTTCAGCGTGGCGCAGGTTTCGTCAAAGGTTTCGCCCAGGCCCACCATCAGCCCGGATTTGGTGGGAATTTCGGGAGCCACTTCGCCCGAGTGCTGGAGTAGGCGCAGCGACCGCTCATAGCGGGAACCGCGACGCGCCACGGGATAAAGGCGGGGAACGGTCTCAATATTGTGATTCAGAATGTCGGGGCGGGCGCGCAGCACCGTCTCCAGCGCTTCATCGGAACCGCGAAAGTCGGGAATCAGCACTTCCACTTTGCAGGAGGGGATGCGCTGGCGAAGGGCTTCAATCGTCCCGGCAAAAATGTTGGAGCCGCCATCCGCCAGGTCGTCGCGATCCACGGACGTCACCACAACGTATTTCAATCCCATAGCGGCCGCAGCTTCGGCCACGCGAAGGGGTTCATCCTGGTCAACCTCTCCCGCGGGCTTGCCTTTGGGGACGGCGCAAAATCCGCACCGCCGCGTGCAAAGCTCGCCCAGAATCATGAAGGTGGCCGTGCGATGCTGCCAGCACTCGCCAATGTTCGGGCAGCGGGCGCTTTCGCAAACCGTGTGCAGCCCCTTGCCCCTCATCAGGCGCTTCAGGTCGAAATAGTTCTCGCCCGCGGGCATTCGAACCTTCAGCCAGTCGGGCCGGCGAGCTGCCGATTGCGGTAAACCAATTTGGATTAAATCACCCATTCCATTCATTGTAACGCGACTGCCGGGGCGGCACAACTGGGCGCGCGCCGAGACCACAAGAGAATGTCAAAGGCGGAAGGAAAAACTCAAACGTAAAAGGGTGTAAACGCAAGTAACCAGGCCAAAAGCAGCGGGTATTTTCAATGGCGCCTCACAGGGGACAGGCGCGTCCATCAAATGGATATCCGCACCCTGCCCCCTGTTTGCCGATTGCCGTCTACCGATTGTTGTTAACTGCCAGGCGACGCTTTCAGCTTGTCCAATGTCACCTGTTCCCTAACCCTCTACGCCCATTTCTTGCCGAGGGCCGCCAGGTCAGCCTTGGCCAAATCCTCGGGCACCATGACCGGATGCACATGGCATTCGGCGTTGAAAGTAAGAAACCATGGCTCGGCCACTGCTGGGATCTGTGCATTGTTTTCCAGGTGGAAGAACAACAATCCACTGCGGTGGCCGTCAATATCGGTAAAATAGGCCGCTTCCGGCTTCAATTCGTCCAGGATGCGCTTCATCTTTGCCCCGATGCTGCCGTCCTTCACGTAGGAATTGAAGGGTTCGTGCGGAAATCCTACTCGGAGAAGCATTCGCATAGTTGCCTCCTTTAAGGCGTGGTTTGGTTAATTCAGTTTGGAGTGGTTTGGGATAAATGACCCGAGCACAAACAATAGCAGAGGGAGAGCAACGAGGGAAGGTCAAAGGTCAGGCGAAAAGTCAGGCATTAGGTCATGGAAAACCTCTTCAGACATTTTGTCGCTGCACCATTCAGCACCATAAAGCACCATTCCCCACCCTGCTCAATCCGGCCCCCACTGATGATGGATATCCAATAATCGGGCAGGAAGGTTTTTGAACCAATCGCACTCCTAATGCCAATCCAGAATTTGCCGATAGAGACGAACGGAGATATCAGGCCGCCTCTGATATCACCAAACGCAGAGGGAGAACCCCTCAGGCTTCTATGTCTGCGCCATACCACAGCCGAATCGACCTCCGCTGCAAGGAAGCTGGATGATCGATTCGGGCATGGCCGAAAACAGATGGGCAAAAGGAAGAGTCTTATGAATTCGTTTACCCACGGACCCGGGGAAATGTTCCAGGGAGGCAAAGGGACCATGAGGCGAATACTCTTGGTCGACGACGACCCAAAAATCCTGGAGGGATTGCGACGGGTATTGCGTCCCCAATGCCATGATTGGGAGATGGCTTTCGCTCAGGGGGGTGAGGCCGCGCTGGCACTAATGGAGGCTTCGCCCTTTGATGTTGTTGCCTCCGATCTGCGCATGCCGGGCATGGACGGAGCCGCGCTGCTCTGCCACGCGCGCGAGCATTATCCCCAAATGGTGCGCATCGTGATTTCCGGCCAAGCCGAGCTTTCCACGGCGCTTCGAGTGGTTCCCGTAGCCCATCAATTTCTCACCAAACCCTGCAATGCCGAAATGTTGCGCGTCGCCGTGGAGCGTGCCTGCCATCTAAAGGCCTTGCTGAGCGACGACTCGATTCGCCACACGGTGACTGCACTGGGCGACCTGCCCTCGCTTCCCCGCACATATCAAGCGTTGACTCAGGCACTCGCCGACCCGGACGCATCGATCCAGAAGGTCGCCAAAATTATCGAGCAGGACGTGGGGATCTCCGCCAAAGTCCTGCAACTGGTGAACTCCGCCTTCTTCGGCATTGCCCACTCCATGACCAACATCCAGAGTGCGGTCAGCTACCTCGGGATCAATACCCTGAAAAGTCTGGTTCTATCCGTGGAAATCTTCCGGGCCTTCAAGCCACAAAGAGAGCTGCCCGGGTTTTCCCTGGAGAAACTCCAAGTCCATGCGCAGCTTACTGCCCAAATTGCAGCCCGGCTCCCCGTCCCCAGGCATCTCGCCGACATCGCCATGGTGGCGGGCATGTTGCACGATGTGGGAAAACTGATCATGGCCTGGAAGCGCTCCGAACAATTCGGAAAGATGCTGGTGGAAGCGCAAGAAACTCCGTGCCCGGTCTACAAGGTGGAAGAACGGGAGATGGGATTCAGTCACGCCGAAGTTGGAGCCTATCTTCTGGGATTGTGGGGATTACCCTACACAATTGTGGAGGCGGTGGCACTTCATCATGGGCCGAATCGAGTTCCCCACCAGAAATTTGACGCCGTTTCAGCCATCTTTACGGCCAATCTCCTCGCCCATGAAATGGAGGAGTCCTCCGGTGGGAACCCCAAAGTCTATAGCTTGGGGAATTTTCAGGAAGAACTCGCCACCTTGGGCGCGTGGGAGATGATACCTGAATGCAGGGCCATGATGGAGGAGATCCCTGCCATGCTGATTGAAGCTTAGCTTGCCCCAACTACAATGCGCGAACGACTTTCTAATCTGCCTGTTAAAGCTGGTAGCCACTGATAGCGCTTCTCACCAATAATACGGCAGTCGAAATTCAACTTGTAGCTACGGACAGTGCTTTCCTGTCCGTGGGCTTTTCTCCTGCCCATCCCCAACCCCCTCGCATGTTGACCGTGTTTTTTGGGAACCGTGTCTTGGTGCGTGTATTCCACGAAGAGCCCACGGACAGAAAAGCACTGTCCGTGACTACCCGCCGCGTTCGGACGAGCGCAAAAGCGAGCACGCGATATCAAGCCACTCTTGCTCGAGCGGAGATTTTGCGGGAGACTTGCCGGCCCGGCGGTACCAGTAAGCCGCATTGGAAGGATCCCCCTCCTTGCGATGCAAGTAGGCGTGAACCCAAGCCCCCCCGGAACCCTCATCCTGCTGGGCGGACGCATGCGCCTTCTGCCAATTCCCTTTGCCGTCCCACCAGAGGCCGGCAAGGGCAAGGCTTAGATCGCCGGGCGGCTCATCACCCACAAGTGATTGGCGGAATTCTTCCAGGGTCATAATGAGTAGATTAATCCGGTTCCCCGGTTGCAATCAATGGGACGGCTTCCGAAATGTGGGGACGAGCGGGCGACTGGTTCGGCGCAGCCGCAAGCAAACGTACCTCCTGGGGGCTGTGCTTATGCCGCGACCTCGAGACGTCCAATCTATCATCTCATGGAGCAAGTGTCTCTGCCCCGCGCGGGAGTACATTTGCCCCCAGCTTTTACGGAGCATCGCATCAGAGGGAATAACAATCAGTTCCGTTTTGCCCATAATGGGCAGATTACAGGAAGTCAGGCTGAACAAATAATTTCGCTGCTGCCAGGCCGCAGGGGAAATGCTCACGCAATACTCCAGCAAAAGGAACGACTCCGATGGCGGCCATTCCCGGCAATTCAGTCTTTGAGTTACGTTGGTACACGCCTCACAAGATAATCTCCATTCTTATGCCCAGAAGGGTTGGAGTGTAAGCTTTTGCAGCGTAAGTGGGATGAATCGAAACTTCGATGTCCGGACTAATGGCAATACTCTGAGTCAAACGAACCCGGTAAAACGATTCAAACACGCTTTCACGATGTATGCCGGTATGGGTCGGGTCGGTGTAGTTGAAAGCAACGCCGAACATGTCTCCCCGGCGTCGGAAGGGATGAACCTGCGCGAGGCCAATGGTATCGGTTTGCCTGATCGAGGTGCCGCGATCGCTTGCGAAGGCATATCGCCCAAAGGGCGCCCAACCATTGGGAAACTCATGCTCGAAAGCAAAGCCGCCGCCATATCCACTTCCCAAAGTCTTCGTGTCATCGCGCCAAATGGCCATGCGGTAGTCCCGGTATTGCGAGCCGGGGGAACCCGCGAACCAGCCCACCTCGATCGTTTCCATGTATTTCTCATCAGCGAGAGTTTTGATGTTGCTCTGCGCTGAACCCTCTGTATCGATGGCGAGAGCATGAATATAAACATGCGGAGTCGCCTGGAATTCCACCGCCACTCCACCGGCGTACGTCCCTTCTGAGGCAAACGCCAGGTTGCCATCATTTTGCCCGTTCAGGAATTGTGCGCGTTCGTCATTGTTGTACATGCTCAGGCTGATGTATTCATTGGGATGAATCTTTCCCACGTAAAGTGACAGCCGTTTGGCGAGGAAATCCTCGCGCCAATAGAGGATGTTCACGGTGACCGGTTCTTGCGGGCCGCCCCCCTGAAGGCAGTTGAGGAAGAGACCTGAGCCCAGTCTGTCACTCAGATTGAACTGTTGACTCATCCCGATGTTGCTCCCGGAACGTACCAGCAAGCTGATGGACCCTGCCGTGCTTCCGTTATCGTAAGCAACCCAGGCTCCCGTGAAATCAAGGCGTCCGCTGAGTTGATCATGACGGACGCCACTCGGTGTGACCGTCGCGTACTGGTTCAGGAAGGTGTAGGTGGCACCGAATTTCAATCTCTCCAATTGGTAAATTGTATCGGTAAGCTTGTTAACCGGCTGGAAGACGGAAGCCAAGGGGTCCGACGGGAGAAGCGGATCTGCGGGTATCTTCGATAATGCCATGGCATCGGCATCGAGCTCTTGCTTAAGATCATCAGGCTCTTGCTTGAGGCTCACCGCTGACTTACTTTGACTCACAGGAGCGTTTTGATCGGCGGGAGGAGCACTGACACTGCCGCTCTGGCCGAAGGCCGCGAAACTTGATGCCACAAAAAGCACCAGCAAAGACGTTCGTGCGGATATATCTCCCCAAATCTTCATGGGCTTAGTTCCTGTACTCCCTTCTCGAATCACGCCCCGGTATTATTGCCTCTGAAGTGAAAAACCCCGCTGGGAGCGCAGTGCCTTTTCGATATCTTCCAGCGTACGGCCTTTCGTTTCTGGAACCACAAAGTAGGAAAACAAGAGTGACCCAATGGCGAGCACCCCGTACAGCCAGAACGTCCAGCTTGGCCCCAGCGCCTGGACCAAAGACAGGAAGGTGAGGGATACCACGAGGTTTGCCGCCCAGTTTGTTCCCGCCGCCGTCCCTTCCGCAATGCCGCGGATTTTCAACGGGTAAATCTCCGCGATGAGCAGCCAGAAGATCGGCCCCAGGCTGATCGCGAATGAAGCCACGTAGGCCATGAGGATGAACACTGCCAGCCAGCCCTGTTGGCTGCTGGGGGCATGGGCACGGAAGACAAAGCCCAGGACGCCCAGGCTGACGGCCATTCCACTGATACCTGTCAACAGCAGAGGTCTCCTTCCGACGCGGTCAATCAGCCACATGGCAACGAGTGTCATCAAAACGTTCACCAAGCCGATACCCGCAGTGGCCAGGATCGCTCCGGTTGCTGACGGGATGCCCGCCGACTGAATGATGGTGGGAGCATAGTAAATCACGGTGTTGATTCCCGTGATCTGCTGAAAGATGGCGAGGCCAATTCCGACGGTCAACGCCGGGCGGACAACGGGGGCCAGAAGCTCGGAGAAATGCCCGCGCTCTTTTGCCTGGGAAATTGTGTCCTGAATCTCCGCGTATTCCGCCTGGATATTCGGTGTTCCGCGGATGCGCGCGAGTACCTTCTGGGCGGTGTTGCCCTGGCCATGTTCGGCGAGCCAACGGGGGGTCTCCGGCATGGCCAGCATCCCCAACCCGAGCATGGCGCCAGGCACCACGGCCAGACCCAGCATCCATCGCCACGAGCCGCTCTTCCCGAATCCGTAATCGACAAGGTAAGCGCTTAGAATCCCGACCGTGACGGCAAGCTGGAACAACGAGACCTGCCAACCGCGCGCCCCGGCTGGCGAGACCTCCGAGATATACACGGGAACCGTGGTCGAGGAGAGACCAATCCCCAAGCCGACGACGATTCGGCCGGCAATTAGGACCCCGACGGAGCCCGCCGCGGCGCAAACGATGGCGCCGGCTACGAAGATCACCGCGGTCAGTAGCAGCATGAGGCGGCGGCCATAGGCGTCCGCCAGTTTTCCCCCGCTCAGCGCGCCAACCGTGGCTCCAATCAGCACGACGCTTACGACCAACTCCTGATGAAAAACGGAGAGGTGAAACTGCGATTTGATGAAGAGCAAGGCGCCGGAAATAACGCCCGTATCATAACCAAACAAAAGTCCGCCCACCGCGGCGAAGACCGCCGCAACGAATACGAACCCTGTGCTGCTTGCCTGCACCGTTAACAAACCCGATTCTGCTTTAACCTGAGTATTCATCGTTGTCTTCCTCCCTCACCGCGGCGACATCTCCTGCCGCCGCGTTTCGGTTGTCTTCGCTGGGCAGGCCCTCATGGACCCGGCGGCCGTTCGGACACGGTTACGCCGGGTCAGGGCGAGTCCCGGGCCGCCGGCCTAAGAACCAGAACGCCAAGCGGCGGAATCGTCAGGCTTAGCGAGTAAGGCCTCCCATGGAGCGGCAGGGGAACCGCCTCCACCCGGCCACTGTTTCCCAGGCCGCTGCCGCCGTAAAGTTGGGCGTCGCTATTCAGGGCTTCCCTCCACTCACCGTTTACGGGCGCCCCGACGCGATAATTGTGCCGGGGCACGGGAGTGAAATTGCAGATGAAGAGAGTCACGTCGGCGGGATCCTTTGCCCGTCTCAGGAAAGAGATGACACTCCCTTCCCAATCGCTGCAATCCACCCATTCAAATCCGGCGGATTCAAAATCCACCTCGTAAAGGGACGGTTGTCCCCGGTAAAAAGTGTTCAAATCACGCACCCACCGCCGCAGGCCGGAATGCAGGGGATGCTCCAACAAGTGCCAATCCAGGCTGCTATCGTGGTTCCATTCGTTCCATTGCCCAAATTCGCTGCCCATGAACAACAGCTTCTTCCCGGGATGGCCCCACAT
>PLSX01000267.1 GCA_003165315.1 Acidobacteriota bacterium | reverse complement strand
TGCTCTTTTACACCGGGGCGGACATACTGCGGACCGGGTTCGCGGGTTGGGGGGCAGCCATCGAGTTCATTCCCGGAAAATTGAAGAGTTGCCCGGGCGACGGAACCGGGATGGAGGGGGGCCGTGCGGGGACACTGGCATTCGGGGCCTCGATGGGGGGCTTGGAGCCGCTTGCGACCTGCAAGTATTCCCGCGCAGGTTTTCTTACCAATACATCGACACCCCAAAGAAGCCCGACCGAGAGAATCAGCACGATTCCGTATGCTGTGGCTTGAAGCAATGTCGCCTGGCCGCGCAGGACTTTTGAACGGTGCAATGCCAGAAGGATACAAACCACGCAGACAAGGAGCACGGGAGTATAGAAAACCACTCCCACAATCACTCCGACTATCGAAACACCCGCCAGGAACAGAGGGTGTTCGATGAAATCGATCAAGCCACCAGCTTCTTTCGGAACGGGCGGGGCAAATGATTGCGGTTTCGCTCGCGTGTCCAGTTTTCCTTTGGATTGATTTGCCAGACGCTGTCTGCTGGACTTTCGCGACCGTTTTGACATAGAGAGATTGTTACGCCTGACATCTGTTTGTTCAAGTACATTTTAGCCCGAACGAGCGGATACGGAGGGTAAATCAAGCACAAACCCTGCCGCCCGCTACTCCCGCCAAAGGGTTGCCAGCCATTCCCCCAACCGACGCTCCGCCGATTACTGAAACAACGAGGTTTTCGAGCCGCGTTTCGACGCTTCTCATTGCTAACACAAAAAGAAACGCCGCACAGGAACGCAATACATGGGAGCCTGCGAGGTCCATTCGCCGGCACGCGACCCGCCAGCCCACGGTGGACGTGTCTCGCGACTGTTGGATTCCTCCATGGACATTCCCAAATTCGTCCTGCGTTAGGATGTAACTCGCCGCCAATACGAAGTGAGCTGCCCCCCGCTGAATAAGTTTACCATCTTCACCCCGTTTGTCATTTGAAATTGATGATTAGTACATAAGTAAAATTGACCCCGGCCCCACTTGAGCTGCATTCTGACCGCTATTGAATCTCTTTCCGCTCGCCACAGGCTCGACCTGTATGAGATCGCCTCGGCAGTTCGGGTTCGGTAAAAGAGGCGCAGGGTTTTCATCGGCGGGGGGAGATGGTTGGGATATTGGAGGAAAACCGCAATGGAACGGATCATGATGGCTACGGTGGTGCTGTGCCTGGTAGCAGCTTTACAGATGATGGGGCAATCGACAGCGACACCGGCATCGAATCCAACATCAAAACCGACTTCGAAACCAACGCCCAAAAACACAACGAACACGATCTCCAATAGCAGTACGAAGGGGCAGACGACCGCGAACAAAACGAACTCAACCCCCGGTGGCGCCGCCAACCGGGAGGGGTCGGAAGGGAACGGGCGCACCGCGAACTCAACCTCCCAGGGCGCTACGACGGTGCAGGGATTGCAAGGGGCCTTGAAATGCATGGGCCCGGAAGGGAGAGCTTGCACGGAAGAGATGGTGAGGGATTTGGCTGGCAAGCTGGCGGAAAGGCGCTCGGAACACCCCGCCTGGCCGACATTGACACTTTGAGTTTGGATTCGCACGACGGAACTTTGTCGTGCCGGCAGAATGGTGGAAAGCCCTGCACAGCCGAACAAGTGAGGGCTCTGAACTAGCATGTTGCGGCCGCGCTGAGGTGGGACGTAAGGTTCGAATCCTCAAGATCGAATGCGCAGAGTCACACCTCTACGGCGCAGTACCACACTTCGATGCCACCGAATACCCTGGCCACGAATAACACTCAGGCAACGCCGGTTAACAGCTCAACAACCGGGAGTAGTGCCCTTGCGCAGAAGCACACGACGACGGCGCAGAATCGTGCTCCGACCACGGGCAACCATAGTTCCCTGCCCCCAAAGCGGCAGTAACTGGAACGCCCGGCCTTACAGTACTGCGGTTTCGGGGATAAGGCGGCCTTCGGCGAAACGAGCGAGGTTGAGCGCCGGCTGGCAGATCCCCCATTTTGGGATCTGCGCCGTGCCCAAGGAGGTGAAAGCATCGACATCTCTGTCAGCATCTTAAGATGAAGCAGCGAGAAACATGAATCGCAGGGGTGCGCTCGCCTTGCGCCAGCCTGCCGTCTGTGCCCGAGGCCTCGTCGCCGTGGCCTCGGGCGCCCAGCTATCAGCGATTTGCCGGAATTTTCACTACAGAGTTCGCACCCTCCAGGACGATCCACATGCTGGACCCATCGAAAGCTATACCGGCAGGAGAGTTTCCCAACATAAAGGACTTAAGCTCCGCGCCGTCCCGCTTTCGCAGCTTTCGCACCTTCTCCACTTCACGATTCACGACCCAGATGTCAGACCCGTCGAAAGCTATGGCGAAAGTGCTGCCGTCTGCCGGGAAGGTTCCGAGCAACTTACCATCGCTAGCCCGCAGTTCGGTGATGTCTTTGCTGCCGGCATTCGCGACCCAGATGTTTTCTCCGTCAAAGGCGATTCCGAAAGGATAATCTCCTGTATCAAATTCCCCCACCTTCCTGCCATCTTCCTCCAGTTCGGTCACGGTGCCGCCCTTGATGTTATTTGTTATCCAAATGTTCGTCCCGTCTGTAGTCAGTTCGGAGGGGTTTTCACCAGCAGGGTATGTGCCGAGCACTGCTCCGTCGCTGGCTCGAAGTTTGGTCACACTGTTGCTTCCTTCGATGGCCACCCAAATGTTGCTTCCGTCGCACAGTATTCCGCGGGGCCTCAATCCTACGTCAAACGTCCCAAGCAGCGCCCCGCCGTTGGCACGCAACTCCGTTACGCTGCCGGCGTCCCCGTTCACCACCCAGATCTCTGAGGCGTCAGAGCACAAGGCAACGGGATGCGTCCCGGCCGCGAAAGTCCCAAGCCTCGATCCATCACTGGAGCGCAATCTGGTTACGGAGTTGCCGGAATAATTCGCCACCCAAACGGCGATCCCATCAAATGCGATTGCGATCGGTGCGTTCCCGACGGAAAACGTCGGAAACGCCTGGGATTTCTCCGCGCTTGGACCTTCGTCTTGGGAGGGAGGCCAAGCCTGAATCGGCGTCTCAAGTGAGAGACAACTGAGGCAAGCGATTACCCAAACGAGTTGGGTTAGTCTCATGCCATTAGGTATTAATGAAGATTGCTTCTTCATTGGCGTTCTCCTACTGCAACGCTGCCGGGGGCTGGTGCACGGCACAGGTGTGCGGTCCGGCTAACTACGCGCGGGGGGAGGAGCAATGCGCGTCGCAGAGTTTTGCTCTGCGCCAGCCCCTGTGAGGAAACAGTGCGTCACGTTTATCGAACGATCCGACACTCGGCTTCTTGCAAAAAGATTTGTTCAGCAGCAAGCGCCGACTTACGGTTTAGGTCCGCGGCCTTTCATCTCCAAATCCGCGTGCGCGCACGAGTGGCCGGGAGTGCCCGATTGTTACGATGCAAATCCTGTTGTACCGATACGGCAGACGCCCCCGTCACACCGCCATCATTTATGCGCCCGCCTGCGGGATACAGGGCTGAAAAGCGGGTAGCTGCCAAACAGCGGTTTAAGTTGGACGGTTTGTTACACGCTGTTACTGGGTGAGAGCGTCATAGACGTTATGCTCCCCAATCCAAAACCACAGGTATTCGTCGGGGAATCTGGCGGCAAGGGCGCGATATTTCAGCGTGACCCGCGCTGACCAGATTTCCTGCCCATTGCGCTCGCCGAGTTTTTTGAATTGCAGGGAGGGGTGGCGCGGACTATTTTTGAGCAAGGCAAACAGCTTATCAGCGCGGGTGCGGATCTCGGCGGGCAGAGCATGGTAATCATTCCAGAAGTCCGCGTTGGCGCGGTGGATCATGATGGGTGGCGTTAGAGTGGATGTGTGTTTCCGGCCTTGTGGTCAGCCAGGGCGCGATTGATGCGGTCGTCGATGCGGCCCGCATCAAGATCGGCCTTGAGCTGGGCGTCGATCGGCTGCGGGCAGTGCTGGTCCAGCCATGAGTACAACTCTTCCAACTCGCGGGGCGTAAGCGCTCCTATGGCGCGTTCGATTTCCTGGACAGTGTTAAAGCTCATGAGCGCCTCTCACAATTTTGGGCCGATGAAAACATTAGCACGCAAAGGTAGGGAAGTTCAACCGGACCGCGCGGAGGCTATGGCACCAAGGCAATCCGTTCATACCGAAACGGCAGGCGCCGGCGTCACACCGCGATCATCTACGCGTTCGCCCCGCGGGCGCGTAGCCACAGTCAGCGAATCTCTGACTGTGGGGTTTTCTATGCTGAAGCCCAATTCATCGACTCCTCCGACCATGGTCAAGATTATTTTTTTTGCCAGGAAGAACCCGCGGTCAGGAAAGCGCTGACCGGGACTACCAGTTCGCCCGGGATTTCTTCGCGCCTCTCGCACCCACTAAAAGTCCCTCTAAACATACACGGGCGGAACGAAAACGGGACAATGCCATCCCGCCAAGGAAGTGTATTCAACCCCTTTCTCCCTCCCCGCCAATTCACGTTGCGCGGTCAAGGCAGATCGGGGGGTACTCAGCCGTTTCGGAAACGATGAAG
>PLSX01000057.1:204-14373 GCA_003165315.1 Acidobacteriota bacterium | reverse complement strand
TTCTACGAACTAACGGGCATCCTCGTCATCCACGACGCCCACGATAAACGCCGGGGCCGGGATAGCCGAAACCAGAATATTGAGGCCAGCGAGCAGACCAACAGCCAGCCCGAATACCATTACAGCTACAGATTTTTTGGAAATGTAACTCTGCCTGGCACTCATGCGCATTCCCTCCAATATTTCCCCGAAAACACTTCCGCGTACACGCTGGTAGGGATCCCCAACTCATTTTCTTTCAGGGCCAAATCTCTTCCCCGTGTCTTCCATCGGGACGGTGGTGCCATGCCAACGGACACCGACACCCCTTGGCAGCCTTTTTGCCGTGGCAATTAAGAATTTGAATCGAGCCCTGGATTCTTAACTTTCTATTTTCGATGAAGAGGCCACTTTGACCGAATTATTCCGCTGCGTCGGGGGCTATTTTGGGGTGGAAAGGCCAGGGGACCCGGCGCGAGGGCGTCGGGATGCGCCCCACCCGCCGATTGACCCGTTCTCCCGCGATTCCTCGGACACCTCGCCATCCCCATTGGCTTGTTTCCCCTATGTTTTTCCTGCCAGTTGTAGACTCTATCCGGCGGGCGGCGCCAGCCAGCATACGCTTCTAGCCCTGACGATCACAGTTTGAACCTGTGTCTATTCGCTTTTCTTAAATGCAAAAAAATTTAGCCCTAACTGTTCACTGACTTTTGAGGATTGGAGCTGAAATCGTCGCCTACCCATCCACAATCCCAGCGTTTGGCTGGGATACGGCGCGGGATGCGCGTTTTTCGTTCCAAATCCGATGAGATACGCTATCTTAGCCATCCGGGTAAGCGAACTGACAATGACGTCGACTTTCCTGCCTGAGGAGAATGGCAGGGGCAGGGGAAGTGTACGTGGCACAGGACGAAAGAGGGCTTCGGAATTCTCGGCGTGAACAAAACTGCCCGTTCCGTGGCCCCTGTCGGCACCCAACACTGAAAATTCGACTGGACCTTGAAAATAGAGCCGGACGGGTGTAGATTTCCGGCAGGGCGAAAACTGAAAACGGAAATTCTGGTTGAAACCATTATTCTTCGCGCCCGCATGGTCCCAACCTTGCGAAGACGCATTTGGAACATCAGTCCCTTTATGCACTGATGGAAACACGGTACACGATCGCGGTGGAGTGGTCAGAGGAAGAACTTGAGGCAGTACCGGCGGGAAAAAAACGATGCAAAAGTTCTAATAATCTTGGGTCGCATCTCAACGTGGTATCGTTACTGGTGCGCGCGGGAGGGCGGGCAGCCACGTTCAGCGTCTTACTGACCGAGGGCTTTTCCGGTTCGCGACATCCAAGAGCAACTACACTTAATCAAATTGAATGGGCAGACCGTGCATTGGCTGGTCCCAGTTGCAACCGGATACCTCAGCCAGTTCAAGGCGTTGAAATCTCCGGTGTTACGAGGTTCTCGCAGGGCGCCGGAGTCCAGAATAAACTAATGAGGTCTCGATGAGATTCCGTAGATCGCTTCCTCTTTTCATGTTGGCTCTATCTTTAGCATTTGCCTTCCCTTCCTCGGCGCAGCAAAAGCACCTAACCCAGGAGCAGATCAGCAGCTTGGCGCAATCTGGAATGGGGGACGATTCCGGCGCTGCGCTGATCACCCAACGCGGAATTGACTTCACGCCAACTGAGGAATTTCTCAAGGGCCTCAAGGCTGCGGGTGCAACCGATTCATTTATCAAGGCATTGCGTGCAGCAACCCCGCCTGAGCCGATAAGCCCCAAGAAGCCCCTGCATCAGGTTCAAATTCTCGCATTATTGGGGGGCGGAGTTCCCACTTACCGGGTGACAATCCTGGTGAAGGACCACGGCATCAACTTCAAGCCGACCAAGGAATATCTTGACGAAATCCGTCTTGGAGGCGGCGACGAGGGACTGATCAACGCGCTGAAAACGGCCAAGGTCATTGATCCCATTCCTGTTGGCGTTGTTGAAGCTACGGGGATGCTGGAGGTGCAGGCAGGTCTACCCAACGCAATCGTATATTCTGACAACCTGGTGCGAGGAAACACCGATGCACAAGGTGTCTTTAGCGGCAAGCTTGAAGCGGGAGCCCATCAAATCCGGGTGGAGAAGATTGGATACGACACGCCCCCCGAGCAGCACATTGATATTGCCAAAGATGCCGCCCTGCACCTGACATTCAATCTGGTTCCGCAGGCGGCAAAACTCGATTTGCGTGGCGCACCCGCCGGCGTCGAAATTCGCCTGGGCTCGACCTCACTGGGGCGGACTGTGGAATCGGCCCCCTTCACCGCCTCCGTGCCGGTAGGTGAGCAAAACCTTCTGATCGTGCAGGGAGCTGCCATCCGACGAGTAACTCAACAATTCACGCCGGGCCAGACGCTTGTGGTGCAATGGCAGAGCGTCGCCCCCCCTCCCCTCACCCCGGAGGAACTTGAGTCACAGGATTGGGATCAGGTTCGAAGCGCCTCAGAATCGACACCGCTGGAACAGTTTCTTTCGCGGTATCCCAACGGACTGCACGCGGCGGAAGCCCAGGCCAAGTTGCAGGAGATAGCCTGGGCAAGCATCCATCAAGACAACTTAGACTCACTCCAAGCTTACCTGAATCGCTTCCCCAACGGCCCCCATTCTGGTCAGGCCTTCCGCCTCATCGACGACATTTGGTGGAGCAAAGTGGACCAGAAAGATACTCGGGCGCTGAGCTCGTTCATCGCCGAGCATCCCAACAGCCCGCATGGCTCGGCTGCGCAGTCGATGTTGAACCAGATTGAAAAGGCGCAGGAAGAGGCCAAACACCCGTCGGCGGCGGCTGGGACCCAGATGATCACTGCGGTTCTCGAACAATTCAATGCCGCGTTTGAGCACAAACAGCCGCGCGAAATCAAGCAGGTTTGGCCCGCCATTCCTGACCGCTACATTGAGGCTAACACCCTGAATGGCTCCACATTTGTGATGGCACTGCATCCGACGGGGCAGGCGGAGATTGACGGTGACGCTGCCTCGATTCCCGGACAGATGGTCATCCGCTCCGCCATTCCTGGAGGCAAACCGAGCCAGACGCAGAAAAGCGTCACCGTCTATTTGTCGCACAAAACTACCGACCATTGGATCATCGTCAATATTCTTGCCCCGATCCGATAGTCTTCAGACTTCGCGGGCGCGTCATTGGTTAGAACGTGTAACCGAGCCCATACTCAGGCACAAACTTGGCCACAAGCCCATTATTATCAAACCGAACCAAGACGTTGAAGTTCGCCACCAGTTTGCCCGCAATCCGTGCCTTGTAACCAAACGATCCGCTGTACTGCCCATAGGAGACACGACCAGCGCTCACCAGCCCCGTCGCAGTCCCGATAGTGGGTGTCGCGGTATTTGTTGAATCCCCATTCACACCGGTTGGCAATGAAACGCCTGTAATAGACTGCACCATTGTGTCGGGAACCCCATGGATCCAACCAATCTGGTTGCCTAGTATGTCTGCGATGAATGTGGTGCGGCGACCTACAGCAACTTCCGCTCCAACCGTCCAGGCAAATACGTCCGGAAGGTAATCTTTGGTTGAGGTAAAGGGAGCCGCCAGATAGTTTACTGGCCCCGCCGCGGTATTTTCGGTGACCGATGTGGGTTGTAATCCTCCGCCCAGAATGCTTTGTCCACTAATTTGCCAGCCAGCATCGAAATGTGGCGAAAAGACGACGCTCTTTTTGACAGGCTTGCTGTAGAGAGAAACAGCGGCAAAAGGTTTGAAGCTGGTCGTACCGGTACCCAGGTAGTTCTGTGCATCACCAGTGGGAAGCCGTACGTCGGCTCCTACTGCAACGACGACATTGCGCTTATGGATGACGCTGCCTTTCACGCGGAATAGCAGGTCACCAATCCCCGTCTTGCTCAAACTGGAGTTGCCGATTTGCGGTAGTTCCAATGTAGGAGAGCCAGGCGTGAAGGTATTCACGCACCAGCAGGTGGGATTGCCAAATCCGGTTCCGGCATAAATCAAGCCGTTATAGGTTCGCGCCTGAACGCCGGCGTGGATCATCGGCAGGCCCACGGAGACGTCAATGCGGTCAGTCAATCCGTAGGTGAGCAGCGCGATGTCCTGCGAAAGCCTGACGTCCATTCCAATGTTGAAGGTTGCTGGAACGGCGGTAAGTCCGGTCGCTCCCTGACTCGTAAGAATCTGAGAAGCGGCCCCGCCAGAGTACAAAATACTGAGAGAGTTGAGCGATGTACCATTGTATTTAGTGAAGTGAAAGTCCTGGTGGGAGATACCGAGAAAGAGCTTGCGCTTTCCGATGGTCTCGGCGCGCTCGGATAGTATGGGGCCCAGCGTGCTGCTCTCAGGCAATTCTGCCCCGGTCGCCGGATCGGTCCTGACGATCACTCCCGAGGCGGGCGAGGACAAGGGAATAATGGAGAGAGCACTGGCGATCCCGACATTCAGCGAATTGTTCAATTGCACGAGGTTGCTGGAGACGCTGTAATTTGTGGCGTTCGTTACCGTGGACCCAAAGGTGGCGCTGCCCAGAACGGTGGACACCTTTGTCTCCGTAAAGATACTCGGAACAACCCCCGCGGGTCCGCCGGCGGGATTGTAGGTAGCAGAAGACATCAGAACATCGAAGATATTGGGTGGGGATGATTGACCTTTGGCGGAGCTCACTAAGAAAATAGACACAACCAGCCATGCGAATTTCTTTGACAAAATTCACCTCCACATTCTGAAATATTTGAAAATTTGGCCTGGATCCCCAGAACCGGAATTTCCGTTTTCAGTTTTCGCCCAGCGGAGAATGTACACCCATCCCCCTCTTACGTCAAGGGTCCAGTCGGACTTTTAGTCTAGAGTATTTCCATTTATTATGTATCGTACTGGGCACTAAAAAAGAAGCCTTTGCAGTCGGCGGAAGAAATGGCGTTAAAGGCGGTCTGGGCCGCCGGCAGCAGTTCCTCTTCGCTGCGCGGAGCATCGCTGCACAGGACCTGTTCGGTCTTGCTCCACATCGGTCCGATCGGGTTGAGGTCCGGCGAATAAGGTGGCAGATAGAGTAGGCGGGCACCGGCGGCTTCCAGGGTCTGGCGCACACCCCGGATCTTTGCGTGCTCAGGTTGTCGAGGATCACTACGTCGCCGGGGGGCAGCGTGGGGGCCAGGCCTTGCTGGACCCAAGCCCAAAACATCTCGCCGTTCATGGCACCGTCAAACAACCAGGGGGAGCAAGGACCTCCCAGGCGGACGCCGGAGATCAGGGTACTGGTGTGATAGTGCCCGTGGGGGATACGCGCCAGCAGTCTTTGGCCGCCCAAGGCGCGGCCCCGCAGGCGAGTAATCTTGGTGTTGGCTCCGCTTTCGTCCACAAACACCAGAGCGGCCACCGAGCTGGCAGCCAACTGCTCATGCCAGCCGGCCCTTCTTGCCGCCACGTCGGGCCGGTCGCGTTCGGCGGCGGTCAGAGTTTTTTTTAAATTTCCACCCCAGCCGCCCTAATCAAAGATCGATCGTGGAGCTGCGGAAAGGACGGTCCAGGCGGGCACCCAACTCGGCCAGGGTGGCATCGGGCTGCGCTGCTAAGAGTTCGCGCAGCCGCCGGGTGCGCTCTTCGGTAAGCAGCGTCTTACGCCCACAGCGATGCGTCTGGGGTTCCAGCGTGCGGCGCAAGCGAAACTGTTGGCGCACACGGCGGACCGCCGCCACGCAGAAACCGGAAAACTGGACGATCTCTCGCGTGTTCTTGCCTTGCTCGTAAAGTTCGAGAATGCGCTTCCGCAGGGGGACAGGAATGGCTCGCATGTCCCCACTCTGCCACCAGCGCTGGAGTTTTACAAGCTACATTAATAATGGAAATTCTCTGACCGCGATCTCATTGGGGTGCAAACCGCCAAAAACTCACCCTAGGGTTGGTACAAAAAAGCCGGTCCGATCAATCCTTGCAGACTCTCCTCCGGATTGGTACAAAATCTCGGTCAGATCAACGCTGGAGGCAATGTGGGCGGCGCTGAACTATAACCTGACCCGCTGGTTTGCCTTAAAGCGACGAGCGACCCTCCCAGAAGCTGCGCCGGCATGGGCTTGAAGGAGGAGAAGGAAGAGAGAGGAGTGAAGAAAATGAAAAGATAAACGATGAAGGCGGTGGTCAAAGGCAACATCCGCCACCGGGAGCTTACCACACCACGAAGGTGACCTATTCTCCGACCATCATCCCCACTCCGCGCTCCTCAATACCAATTTCTTCACACGTTCCGGGTACCCTTATTTTGCCACCCAAGCAGAACTTTCGCATGAATAAAACCCCGTTCCGCGGCCACCGTCCGTCCTCAAGTAAAGAGCCCCGGATTGGCATGGACCGCTTGGCGCTCCTGCCCCCGCTGTGATAGGTACCCCAACGCTAACCGTCTTCCCCGGCGTTGAGCCAGAGATCGTTAATTGGGGAGTTATAACCTGTGTATTCATAATCGTTGTCAATCCTGTACCTGTCTGTGAGGGTGGACCCCAACCCGTATTGGCAGGCGTCCCATCGTTGCAAGTTGTTACTGTGGTATTGAAGCAGGCGGCCACCCCGACACTGCCGCCGCCCGTATTCCACCACACTGCATAAGCCGCTGCTCCCTTAACCGCATTCCATGATAGGTCACAGGTCTGCTTCCCACTTGTCGGCGTGCAAGCTACCGTTGGTGTGGAGGGAGCACTGATTGCCCCGTCAATACCAATCGAGCTGACCGAGTAATAATAGGTGGTCGTGGTGCTCTTTGAACCGCCACTGCCAAGCGACACCGACACTCCCGTCGGAGCCCTTAAATCCCAAAAGATAGTATGCTGCGAAGGAAAATGCACCGGAGTTTGAAATGATTGCAATTCCGCCTGTGTCCCATAGCTTGAACTCCACGTCGAAGCCGGAGAATATATGGGAATTGAAATGGATGCTGATGGAGGTACCGAGTAAGAGGAAAAATTCTGTCCACTGTTTACTATGCCAATTTGCGTAAGGCCATAAATTGGATTTCCTGTGGTCGCCCCCATACGACCACCACTGCCATCAGAAGACTGATTGCCTCCGCTCTGCAAATAAACGCTGGCCATCGAACCCCAATTGGCAACCTCAGCCTCAATGCCACTGTCGTTGGTCTGGTCAATTATTATTCCAGAGACAAGCGTTCCAAATCCCATTACAAAGGGAGTCGAAAGTGCCTGCCCGTAAATATGTGAAATCTGAAACGAACCACGATAGCCAATACCGATACCCCTCCCAGACAAGTATAAATGGTCTGCATAAATTACACCGGCGGGGTAGCTTCCTGCTGGAAAGTCGGCAATAACCGGAGTAAGCGTTCCATAGTTTCCTTGTGCTGCTGTGATGTTTACATAGTTAAAGGATTGTCCCGTGCTATTGTAAATCGCGTCCGCCATTCCCATGTAGTCGCCAGCGGGAATGTAGAAATAACAGTTCTCAATCGCATTGTTGAAAGTACCGCCGTTCTGCGTAACCACGGCAATACCTTGTTTTGATGTGCTAATATTCAAATGGGAAAGCGTGGTCGGAGCACTGGTTATTAGAATGCCTGGATAGGCAGCACTAACGATTAATGACGTTTGCTGTGCCGTGTAATCAAATTGGCCGGACTCCGTGCTTGCAGTTCCGTGAATTTCTTGACCCGAACGTATTTCGATGGTTTCGTTCAAGGTCAACTCTCCGTCCAGTTGGAGATATAAAGAACCGCGGGGCATTGCAAGATGCGAGTTTACATACCAATACCTTGTTGAGGATGCAGGTATATGGACATGAGGCGAGCCATAATTATATGCCTGAGCCGCTGTGGCTGCCGCGAAAATTGCAGGGGCGTCGTCGAACTTGATAATTGCCCCACGGACGGAATTCCCCGCCGCGTTTGCGAGTGCCAGCGTGGTAGTTCCCGCTCCAAAGGAAATGGTTGTCGAGAGGTAATCGTTTGTGGCTCTCGCTGGCGGGGTTAAAGGCACGAAATCCGGTAGCGTGATCCCACTTAGCATTGTCGGGCCGAAGTCATCAAAATACGCATCATCGCCGGGGCGAGTGGCACCCAGCAATTTCAAAGACCCAGAAGTATTGCCGTAAATGTAGTATTGCCACGCGCCCCTGACAGCCGTCCAAGTAACATGGTTGCAGTTGTACCAATAGGCAGTCCCGCCACCTGCCGCCCGCGTTGTGGCTCCAGCCCTTGTATCCATTCCTTGCAGGTAAGTAAAACTGGTTCGCGAAGGTACCGACGTCACAATGTAGAAGCCATCAAAAGAGGCGTCGGAATCACCAACCATATAGACGAGCGAACCCGTGGATAATCCATGCGCCGAAGCGGTTTTCGCTGTGACAGTGTTGTTTGACCGGGATAAGGCAGTAACCGAAACCGATTGCTGCCCAAGGCTTGATGATCCCATGGAAGTCATTCCAGCGGAACTTGCGGCCGTCAGGCCACCATCTTTATCCCTCGCTACAATTTCATACCTGTAGTTTATTGCCCCTCCGCTTGGGGCGTTCACTACCGTCCCCGTTCCAGTTGGCCCAGATGCGACACTGGGCGTAACCGTAGGAGCGCCGGGAGTGGAAAGACGGTTGGTAGACCCAGCCCCATAGATAACAACGCCATCGCCATTCTGAAAGCCACTGGCCGAAGCCAAATTCGCGAAGGATGAGCCTGAATTGATTGTTGCCGTCGTCGAAATATCTGCAGCAACCGCTCTGCCGCCGTAGGCCGTTACGTCAATATAAGGATTCGGGCCTTTGCTGCTTAATAACGCATAAGATTGACTGGATCTTCCATTGACGCTTTGAGCAGCCCCCAGATGGATCGATAAGAGCCAAATCAGGCAAGTGGTGAAAGATTTTCTCATCCGCATCCTCCTAATTTATTTCCATCGCGCACCTACTCATCGCCGGGGTGGTTCCGCTGATTTGGTCATAGGCCAGCCAAACGAATCGCCGCCGCGCAAAAAAATGCTTTACGTCGGCGCCACGCATAACCCCACTGGTAAAAGCTGCCAGAGAATGAGTCACAGCGCCCGCGGAAAAAGTGCAGTCGACTGTAATGACTTCGGGATCCGTTCCTGGCCCGGTCGCGATATTGCAAAATACGTTGTTTGCATTGACAGCTTTTGGACCACCAGCATGGTTATAAGTTCAAAAGTATTGGGGGCATTTTATGCAATGCAGTTAATCACCTCCGTGTGGCATTCGCCATCGCTTGGCCACCCATGCCGAAAATAACGAATCCGGTCCCGCCTGATGGGGCCGCAAGCATCATACTAACACCTGAACTGGCCGCGCCTATGGTGGTTGAAGCGTTTGTGCGGTTCAAGTTCATGTGTTGGCCGATCGTCATGCTACGGTACGAGTCGAATCAGAATAGGTTCCAAGTCCAGTGAACGTGGCAGTCAAGGCAAAAAGACTAACCCATTCCTTTTACGTCCAAACCGCCGCAAGTCCTCTACCCGAAGGCTGCGTAGCCTGACCGAGATATTGTATCAACCCACAGGAGAAATTTTACTCAAAACAATTGACCCTTCATCAATTCCGGTGCATCATCTTCGGCTGGGGGTGGCCAGAAATGACTCCAAACTTCAACTGAGAATTTGTCCTCTTGCTGAGTGAAGCCCACGATAGCACCTCCGCATAATGCCTGAGGTGATAACCAGCGGCAAGTCCGCCGTTCGGCACCTTTATCTATCGGAGATTAAGGAGATGGAAATCCATTCCGAGGATCTTTATGATTAATAGTTATATTGTTATATAAAATTTTCCCACACAAGTTATCTGTTCCCAGAACATCTCCCTGTGAGTGCCGCCCTTCCCTGGCAATCCAGTCAACCGCGCAATTTCCGCTCGACCTGCCATTCCGGAGCCGCTCGCCCTATATGAACTTCTCCACACATTCCAGGCGGGATGCAACTGCGAGTCTTTCACCAGATCAGTCAAATATTCACCTATTCCGCGGATTGGCTGCGCTGCATTTCAAGAGAAGCACCTCCTTGTCGAGTAGGATTACGAACTCCTTTCGGTTGCTGCACTGAGGGGCAGTACGTTCCAACGGTCTCCCCGTTTTGGCCAATGCCCAATTCAGCGTGTCCGATTGCTGCCGAGGTGGGCCAATTTAAACCGCCGGACTGGGCCAGTTCAGAGTACCGAAATCACCCTTTCCGATAATCCCAAGCACCCTAGCAGTAAGGTTTTTAAGAGCATCCTTTGAGTTGCAATTACTTTCCTTTTCCTGGATCCGTCCCATAAAGGAAGGTAGTGACTAAGGCAGGGAGAGCTGGGTGACGCTCCCCTTGCCATTCAAACCAAAAAGGGGGGACTGCATCCGGGTCTCGATTCGCTGGTATCACGTTCAAGTGGATTAACCACCCCGAATATGCCCTGCGGCTAGGGTTCGGCGGAGGAGCTCAAATGGAAGGGTGATACCGTTCCGCCGTGTTCGCAAGGGCTCGTCCGCCCCAATCTGCTGACCTTGATTGTCAACTCGGGATGTAAAGGCAGAAAGGGATTTCACTTCCTTCGGGGTTTTGGCTTGTTGCAGACTCTTATGGCAGGGACCGAATAGAAGAGGTGGCCGTGCTCCCCCATGTGACAATAGGCGCACAGGGTCACGAGGTTCTCAAGCGAGTCGTTGCCCAACTGGCTGCGCTTGATCTTGTGATGCACTTGCAGGTTCTCGAGCGACCCGCACTTCTGGCAGCGCCATTCGTCCCGCTCCAGAACCCGCTTCATCAGCCGCTGGTAAATCTGTTTTCCCAGCTTGATCCGCTGCACTTTCTTCAGCATTTTCCCGCTGTCTCCATTTCCCTTCCCCGGCCTTGCTCGGCAAGATTTTCCTGGTACTCCGGCGGCAACAGGTGCACCAGGTGATGGATGACCATCAGGATCTCTTCCGGCGATGACTCCTCCCCCCTCCCCGCCAGAAAGTCCGCGCACACCAGTTCCAGGCAGTATCCCCGAGAGCGCTCCGTCCCCGCCATCCGCGCCGCCACATACAGGGCCTTTTCCACCACCGGCAGTTGACTTTCGAACAGCTTGAAATAGACCATCTCGTAAGGCTCGAAGTCTTCTCCGGTAAAGTACTTGTGCACCGCCTCCTGAAGTTCCTTCTTCGTCGAGGTCTTTGCCGTGTGCAACCAGGTTGCACTGTTAAATCCCCTTCCTTCACTCCGCGCCACCTTTGCCAGCTCCATGGCCTTCGACCAGCCCAGGTCTTCTATCTCGGGCGTGGGAATTTGCGGCAGGTGGTCATGAATTGACATGAGGTAATAGGCCTTCCGGCGGGAGTCCGGGAACTTTGCCTCGAGGTAGGCTTCAAAGCTCTTGTATCCCAGCCGCCAATAACCCTGTTTCCGCACCTCACACAGGTGCTTCCCCAGTTCGGCAAACTTCTGATCCTTATGCTGGTCCGTCTTCTGCTCCCAGCGCAGAATCGCATCGATCCGGGCCAGCACCTGTTGGGCTCGCGCCTTATCCATGGACGACGGTCTCCTCCACCATCCTGACCAGCTTCTCTTCCACCAGCGCCTTCTTTCTCAGGCACAGCCCCAGATAGGCACAGTTCAAGCACTGGTTGTTGGGATAGCGAATCCCCGACCGGGGATAAAAGTGTCCTGCTTCCATCTCGCTTGCCAGCAGGTCCAGAGTCTGGACAAAGGCCTTCCACTGGCGCTTGCGGATACGCGCCCGCAGGTACTGGATCTCCGGCTGCTTCTTGCGCACAAAGTTGACCAAGCTTACTTCCTGCCACTGCGCCGCCCACGAGTAGCAGACCAACTGCGGATCCAGTTCCAGCACTCTTCCCAGGTTCTCCGGGTAGGATTGTGTCGTGGTCTTCCACTCAATCAGGCATGGGCGCCCATCGACATACCCCAGGGCATCCACGTAAGCCAGAAAATGCTTCTGGCTGAGCGGCAGGGGGCGGCGGAACTTGACCTGGAAGTCCGTCTGGCCGTCATTGATCAAAACGCGTTTATCCTGGCGAAACTGTTCCAAGAGGGCCTGGCCCTGCTCGAGCATCTTCTCCCAACTGTCGTTGTTCGAGTACTCGAGAGGCAGGTCCTTGACGGCCTCCCAGTGCTCGGTGAAGAATTTTACGGAGTCGGCCACCAGGAATTGGGATTCCACGGCGCTTTGAAACACTTTGCCAAAGACCAGGCTGGCTTTATCTTCCATCTCCTGCCAGCCATCCAGATAGTGATACTTGTACTTGAGCGGACACTGCAGATAGGTTGAAAGCTGCGTGTAGCTGTAATGATCCATGATTCCCTCCCTTCTTGCCGCAGTTATTTAAGCTGATTGTGCCTGCGCCGCCTCAGAAGTCTTGCAGGCAGGCGGCTGAGCGGAAGCCTCACTCCAGCGGTCGCTGGGAGCGAAGCCCTGGACATCCAGACGGCGATGGCCGTTGTTCCCCCAGTACCCGAGACGAATGACTCCTTCGAGACCCACCACCCGGCGGTCGTCCAGTTCGTCCGCGGCCAGGAGTTCAGCGTCATAGCCAAAGTCCTGCAGAAACCAGCGGAGCTTCCAGAGGGCGCGGTCGTGGCAATAGAGCCGGGTGCGGACATAACGGCCGGCAAAGGGGGCGGGGTCAAGAATGAAGAATGTTGCGGCCACGCAGGGATTAGGGGCGTGGCCGGCGGGCCCGAAGTGGACCACTCTGGCCCGATACAGGCCTTCGACCAGGGGATTTCGATTCACGGTCTGACTGAGACCTTGGATTTTGGTGCGCATGATGGGCTCCTTTCCCAAACGCCGGGGGCATTTTGAGTGTCCGGCGCATAGCGCGAATCTGCTCGGGAGTCAGACGCCAGGGCGGAAGCTCCTCGAGCGAACACAGGCCAATGCCATAGGCTTTGCGCAGGGCACGATTGACGGCACGGGTTTCGGCCATACGCAGCTCGGCATGGTTGAAGATCATGGGGGAAACATTGCCGGGATGGGCGTCACCGTAACCAACGAAGCCACGGCATTTCGACGATTTGAAGACCGTCGCCTTGAACACCCAGAAGTTTTTCTCGGGGCGGCAGAGGGCAAAAACTGGTTCAGTGTTAATTCCTGCACATCGTGAGCTTTCGGTAGGGCTGCGTAAATCGGTGGGGTTGGGCGGTGGATCAGAAGCAGTAGCCTTGGGCCACCCAATAATGCCAGTCGGCGATGGCCTCGGCAGTTGATTCGTCTACCTCTATTCCGATCAGTTGGGACAGGGGCACGGCCATTTTGCGGCCGTGCCAGTGGATCTGTACGAGCATGTCAGCGGTGCAGGCGTCTTCCGGTGCTAAGCGCCGGACTTCGACCCGTTCACCCTTGAGGAGGGGCGAAACCGCGTTGGTCCGGCGACATTCGGCCTGGAAGGGGAAGCGGATTTTGTTCTCCAGGTAGTAATACCAGCCCAGGGCCTGCTCTTCCGGCCCATAAGCGTCGACGATCGCTTCGTTGTGGATTCGGTCCTCCCGCACTTGGTCCCTTTTGAGTTTGGGCATCGATGAAGTCCTCCGCGCCGCCTCAATCTTGGAGAAGTTGCCGCACACGGGAATACCGCAGCAGTTCCTGTGCACCGACCACCGGATGGGCTGGCCAAGGTTCTTCCTCGTCTTCCTCATCCTGCTCATTTCTGTCTAAATCGGGCTCGGGGGGTGCGAGGAACTTGGTACGCTCCAGGTGGCCAAGATAGGCGCGAATCTCGGCGGGGGTAAATAGCCGCCGGATTTCCGCCACGAAGTCGGGCAACTCTTGCGCGAACAACGGGTCTTGTTCCGAGGCCGCCACAAAGCTGAAGAGTTTCTCCCCGATCAGATAATCGAGGGCACTTTCCAATCCAAAGCGCTCGCGGATGTCTTCCGTTGCTGCACACTGTTCGACCCAGATCTTGTGGTATTCCGTAGAGGGCTTCGTCATCATCCCCACCTTTCTTTCAGAATGCGGCGCACGGAAGTACGCCCGATCCGCAACCGGCGCGCGATTTCGGATTTACTCGTGCCCGCGCGGTAGAGCTTCCGGATCTTATCAGCGTGGAGACCGGCCGTAGCGGGTCGCCCCAGACGTTGGCCGTTCTGGCGGGCGTGGGCCAAGCCGGCACGGACCCGTTCCCGGAGAATCTCCCTTTCGAACTCGGCGAAAACGGCCAGCAAGGCGGCCATGGCTCGACCCGCGGGTGTGGTCAGATCCAGCGCTT
>PLSX01000057.1:0-195 GCA_003165315.1 Acidobacteriota bacterium | reverse complement strand
GCTCCCGCCTCTCCCGCTGGGAAGCTCCTGAGCCGATTTCTTTGACCTGCAGGGCGATCGTCCAACCTCGGCGAGTGGCGTATTCCCGCAGGGCACGGGTTTGCATCGGGATGGTCTGCTGATCCTGGGTAGAAACCCGGGCGTAGAGGCCTGCCCGGAACGGCGTTTTGGCCGTGTCCTTTCGGCAAGGCTGCA
>PLSX01000041.1 GCA_003165315.1 Acidobacteriota bacterium | reverse complement strand
CCGTCCCGTGGAAATTCAGGCTAGGTGCACTTTCGTGGCTTTCTGCGAACCACTCGTTACGAAACAATGCTTTTCTCAATTTCCTTCAGCGCCGCGGAGCACCTTTCGCACACGGTGGAATAGCGCGCGTCCTCTCCCACGTGGACCGAATAATTCCAGCACCGATCACATTTCTGGCCCAGCGCTTTTTCAATCTTCACGCTCAGTCCGGCGAGGGCTGTTGGGGTGGCGCCGTCCACCGATTCCGAGGTAATTTCAACCTGCGATACAATGAAAAATCCCGGCAGAAACGGGCGATATTCCTCCACCAGAGTTTCTAGACCAACCGGTTGATTCGTGTCGGTATTCTCCCCGGACGGCAAGGATTCAGCCCCGTCGTCATCCGCGAAGATCAGGATCACGCGCGCCTCCAGCGCCCCACCGATCACCTTCTCTTCCCTGGCCACGTCGAGCGCCTTCAGAACCTCTTCCCGCAAAGCGATCAACCGCGGCCAGTTTTCCATACGCGCCATGTGCTTTTCAGAAAGTCCCGAGCGCAGATCGGCAGGAGAAATGTACCTGGCCAGATGAACGCTCTTCTCCCGCAGCTGCGGAGCGGGCAGGTGAGTCCAAACTTCGTCCGCGGTGAAGCACATCAGCGGAGCCAGCACGCGCACTACGGCGTCGGCAATTCGATAGAGAGTGGTCTGCGCCGCCCTCCGCCGCACCGACCCCGCGGGAGAGGTGTATAGCCGGTCTTTCAAAATGTCGAAGTAGAACTTGCTCATGTCCACGGTGGCAAAGTCATAGACCCCGCGGTAAACCTTGTGAAAGGCGTACTCGCCGTAAGCGGCCTGCGCGCGCTCCAACAATTCCGCCGTCCGCACCAATGCCCAGTTATCGATCTCCTCCAGTTGGCTCGCAGCCACCATGTCTTTTGAAGGGTCGAAATCGTACAGATTACCCAGGCAATAGCGGAAGGTATTGCGCAGTTTGCGATAGGCTTCGGACAAGCGCGTCAGCATGTCAGGCGAGATGGAGACGTCCTCGCCGAACTCCACGGACGCCGCCCAGAGGCGCAGAATCTCCGCTCCGTGCGTCTTGATGACTTCCTGCGGCTCAATCACATTGCCGAGGGATTTGTGCATAGCGCGGCCTTGCGCATCCAGCACCCAGCCGTGCGTCAGCACCTGGCGGTAGGGGGCAGCGCCGTTCGTCCCGATCGCCACGAGCAGCGAACTGTGGAACCATCCGCGATACTGGTCACCCGCTTCCAGGTAGACGTCCGAAGGCCACGGCAGGTCCGGACGATGCCCCAAAACGGCGTAGTGACTTGACCCGGAGTCGAACCAGACGTCAAGAATGTCGGTCTCCTTACGGAAATTTGTGCCACCGCAATCCGGGCATTTGGCGCCGGGAGTCAGCAGGTCGGAATCCGGGTGCGAGTACCACGCGTCCGCGCCTTCCTTGCGAAAGAGTTCGACGGCGGGCCGAACAATCTCCGCGTCCATGATGGGCTTTCGGCAGTCCACGCAGTGGAACACGGTCAGCGGCACGCCCCAAATGCGCTGGCGTGAGATGCACCAGTCGGGACGTTCGGCAATCATGTTGGAGATGCGGTCCTCGCCCCACGAGGGCACCCAGCGGGTCTTTTTGATTTCGTCCAGAGCGCGCTGGCGCAGCTCCCTGTGGTCCAGGTTGATAAACCACTGCTCCGCCGCACGGAAGATGATGGGATTATGACACCGCCAGCAGTGCGGATAGGAGTGGTCCAGCGTCCCCGCCGGCCCCATCAGCACGCCGCGCGCCTTCAGCAGTTCGATAATCGGAGCGTTGGCGTCAAACACCCGCTTGCCCACATATTCGGGCAGGCCTTCGAAGATCGTCCCACCCTCATCCACGGGGCAGTAGATATCGAGCCCGTACGCCACGCCAGTCATATTATCTTCGCGGCCGTGTCCGGGAGCGGTATGCACGATTCCTGTGCCATCTTCGGCGGTCACATAATCCGCCATTACCGGCACAATGGCTCGGTCAAGGAACGGATGGCGAACCTCAATCTTCTCCAGCGACTTGGCGGGAACGCGTGCCAGAATCTTGGAAGCATTTAAGCCCGTCGCTTGCACCACCGGGCCGAGCCGGCGGCTTTCGATGATATAAGCATCGCCGTTTGGATTGTCGTCGCCCACCACCGCGTATTCAAAATCCGGGTGGAAGGCCACGGCCATGCTGGCGGGCAGCGTCCAGGGAGTGGTGGTCCAGATCATCACCCAAAGCTTGCGGCCCGCGAGTGCCGGATTAATCGCGGCGGGGTCCGACGTTACTGGATAGCGCACGTAGATCGAGGGGCTACGGTCGTTTTCATACTCCACTTCAGCTTCGGCCAGAGCGGTTTTGCAGGAGATGCACCAGTAGACCGCCTTGCGCCCGCGATAGACATAACCTTGACCGAGGAAAGTCAGGAAGGCTTCGGCAATGCTCGCTTCGTACTCAAAATCCATCGTCAGATAGGGGTTGTCCCACTCGCCCAGCACGCCCAGGCGCATAAAATCCTGGCGCTGAATGTCTACAAACTTTTCCGCAAACTTGCGGCAGGCGCGGCGCACGGAAACGGGGCTCATCTGCGACTTCCTGCCGCCCAACTCCTTGTCCACATTGATCTCAATGGGCAGGCCGTGGCAGTCCCAGCCCGGCCGGTAGGGGGTGTTGAAGCCTTCCAGCGTCTTCATCTTCACGATAAAGTCCTTCAGCATCTTGTTGATAGCCGTACCCAGGTGGATTCGCCCGTTGGCATAGGGCGGGCCATCGTGCAGCGTGAAGATGGGAGCGTCCTTGCGCGCCTCCCGAATCTGTCCGTAAAGATTGTCATTTTCCCATGCGGCAAGCCACTTAGGCTCGTTCTGCTGCAGATTCGCCTTCATGGAAAATGAGGTTTTGGGCAGGTTGATCGTTGACTTCAGCTCCAGCGGTTCTTTCCCTTGCATGCGTCCTCCGTCGTGAGGATAAATTTTGATTATAGAGGGCGGCGCGCAGGGGTGTCTAGGAATTGGTGGCAGGTACTAGGTGTTAGGTGCATGGTATTGGGTTCTGGGGGCCGGGGGAATTAGGCGCTGGTGCGGGGACACCCTCACCGAATGGATTAATCACGGAGCGCTTTCGGTCCTCCACAGGACGTGGGGGGGGGATTCGGGTCGCGTTGCCAGCCCGCAGCATCTTTACTTGCACTTCAATTCTTCCTTATGCTTTTGGCTGTTCCCTGACTACTACCTATTCAGTTCAATGCGACCAGCATCCGAAAGGTGCGACTCCGGCGCCAGCGGTAGAATCTAAAATCCCCTTCCAACGTCAGAATATCCTCCGCATTCAACTTATCGGCGAGGTGGATCAGGCAGGCATCAGCAAAATCGGCTGGCAGGCCTCGGCACCTGCGCATGATGTTTCTAACGGGAGCGGCGGAGCGGGAGAGCTGAAACGGAATCTGAAAGATTCATCGCTCGACATTCTGAAGCACTGTTTCAGGCGCACCGGGCGATCCATGCAGCAGATAGCAACTCTCCGCAATTGCCGCCTCGCAGGTCACCAACGGCCGTTCCAAGCCATACACGGCAACCACACAAGGCGCGTGGCATCGCTCTTGACCAGGAGGGCCACGACCACGCCTGTGTCAACCAGCACGGGCTTCAACGCCCAAACCCTTGGAGGTGTTTCTTATTCGATCCAAGATCGGGAATGCCCGAGTCGAACTTCCCCACGCCGATCACTCGTCTGGCCGGGGAGCCAGCATAATATGCGTCGAGCAGGTGCACACCCTCACGAACCACGCGGGACGGGCTCCAGCCGAGCCGATTCACCAGTCGCTCCAGAGCGACCTGGGACCGTTGATCAAGCCGCGCCTGCACATTCCGCTCCATAAACGGCACTGTAACACATATGGCCTTCAGTAGAACTTAAGGGGAGGCAAGAGATAAGAAAAGGTCTCTGGAGCGTGTGAAAAAGATAAACAATCTCACGCAAAGGCGCAAGGTCAAACCATATGCAAAGGAAACATAGGATTTGTCCTTTGCGAGGCTTTGCGCCTTGGCGTCTTTGCGTGAACCACTTTTGCTTGTTCAATGATTTTCTCACACCTTCCAGTTGCCAGGTGTCGGGTGCCAGGGCCGGTTCCGAATCGGGACCTGTATTACTGACGACTGAAAACGGAGGACTGACGGCTTCGATTGCAGACTCCCCTTCCCACAAACAAAGTCCGTTAACGAAATCCAGTTGCAGCGACAAACAGGTCGTGAGAGAATCCTCGACCACGGCGGCATTCTCCATTGCGATTCACAATGAGGTCCTTTGACGAAACTGCTGATGAGTAGTTCAGTTGGTCGAGGGAGAATTTTGACCCTACTATTTCGGACTTGGATAACAAAGGAGACCAACATGATGCGCAACAAATCATTGATCGTCTGTCTGGGGTTGGCCGCCATTGCTGCCGGCTGCTCAAGCACCCCGGCTCCAAATCCAGTTGTTGACACGCGCGCCGCTGATGTCCAGGCGGTGAAGGATCTCGAGGCGGCCTGGATCAAAACCATTGAGGCCAAGGATGCCGATAAGTTTGCCAGTTACTTTGCGGAAGATGGCAGTGCGCTCTATCCCGGGGCTGCCACCGTAACGGGAAGAGCGGCCATTAAAGCGGCGATGACGCAGTATCTTGCCGATCCTAATGCGTCGTGGACCTCCCAGGACACGCAAACGGTGGCCTCCAAGGGTGGCGATTTGGTCTATTCGCAGGGTACCTACTCCATGACCATGACCAATCCCAAGACCAAGAAGCCAATGACTGACAAGGGAAAATTCTTGACCGTCTACGGAAAGCAAGCCGACGGGGGTTGGAAGGTCGTCGCCGATACGTTCAATTCCGACTCACCGATGTAAACACGTACCACCCACATCGGACCCGATCGTTGACCGAGCCAGGGTCACTGCTCATGTGACCCTGGATTTTTTGCATGACAACCAGCGGCACGGAATTTGGGGATTGGAGTCGTCCGATCCGGAATGGCCGACGATACCCCCAATTGGAAGCGCTTTGGAAAGAGCTTGCGCGGCGTTCCCTTGTAGAAGATAGACCTTCCGGCCCCGGTGCTTTCTAAAACAAGAGCTTTGCCCCGAACTGAATCAGCCGGGGCGCATCCGCGCTCACCGCCCGGCCGAAGGTTGCGCTGCTGATATTGCCGTCAACGGACTGAGGCCCGAAAAACTGAGCATGGTTAAATACATTGAAACCTTCAAGCCGCAACTGTAGGGATTTCGATTCCTTCAGCCGCAGATTCTTCAACAGGGCCATATCAAAGTTATCCATCCCCGGTCCGTGGAAAAATCGCCGCTTGGCCGTTCCGGGTGTGCCCAAGGCGTTTTCGCTGAAGGCGGCTGGATTGAAATAGGCCCGCCCGTTGCGCGGATTATCATTCAGGCGCAGCGTGATGCCATTGTAGTCCGGCTCATCAATGCCATAGTTGTTGATGCCATTCGGTTCTGCTCCAAGCAAAGAATTGTCGCCGTAATTTACCAGGGTCACGGGAAGCCCACTGCTGAAATGGGTGATTCCAGAGACCTGCCAACCCAGTGTCCATCGATTTGACGCGTGAAAGAGCCGTTCAAGGGGAAGTTCGTAGCCATAGCTCGTAACAAAATTGTGCTTCACATCGAAGGCGGACAGGGCCTTGCTGCGCGACGAATTGAATGGATTCACCTCTTCACCCAGATTGGACGACAGATCCTGCGACTTGCCATAGGTATATCCTGCCAACAATTCCGACCGCCTGCTGGTGTGCCTTAAGCTGATCTGAAGCGCGTTGTAATTCGATCTCCCCAAAGTCGATTGAAGAGTGTCGCTGCCGAAGTTTGAGGCCAGCGGCCCGCGCGTTCCGTTGATCACCTGCCCCGTTCGCGTGGTGAAGATATTGCTTTCACCAAAGGGCCCACAAGTTGGCGAACCTGGAGCCACCTCGGCTGACTGGCTCAGGCTCAGGCAAATTGCAGGGTCGCCCGGATTGGCCTCCACCATCACCAGCAGCCGATGACCTTCAGTGCCAACATAGCTTGCACTGAAGACGGTGTTCGCTCCCAGTTGCCGTTCCAGCGAGAGCATGAATTCATCCACATAGGGGATGCGGTTCGACGCCGCGTAGGCGGGGATGCCGCTGATGGGCTCATATTGCGACCAATCGACGTCCGGGTCAGGATTCCGGCTGGTGGCCTTGCGTGTTACGAGCGCCACCGGGAAAGGCTGGCCCTGATTCTGCCCGTTTGAAGCGGTGATGAACGGGGTCGCGAACAGCGGCGGAGCGGGGCTGCTGTAAGTGATTCCGAAAGGCGCGTTGCCTGCCAGAATCCCAATCGAAAGGGCCTCAATCGCGGTGGAGTATATCCCGAACCCGGCGCGAAGGCTTGTCTTGCCGGGCCCGCCCAGTATCCTGCCAAAAATGGAATCCTGGCTGAAGTCAGGAGCATAGGCGAGGCCGATGCGAGGGGCAAAGTTGGGATTTCCGGGGGGCGCCAGCGTCCGAGGCACACCCGGATCGGTGGGAAAGAGCATTCCTTCGGGCGCCCCGGGAAAAACAGTAGATGACTTGCCCGCCTCAAACGTGGAGAGCCCGTTGTTCTTTTCATACCACGGCTCGATGCGGTCCCAGCGCAGGCCAAAATTGAGCGTCAAGTCGGTCCGGGGGCGCCAACTATCCTGCGCATAAAATCCCCAGTATTGATTGCGGCCATAAAACGACTGGAGTTCGCTCTGGTTGTACTGGCTCGGCACGCCCAGCAGAAAGTCGGCAAAATCGGAGCCCGTTTCACTGCCGGTGAAAAGGAAGTTGCCGTTGAACTGGGCGATGGCATTGGTGTTCACTTGGTCGTAGTGGAACTCTGCGCCGAATTTCGCCGTGTGCCGCCCCCACACCTTGGATAAGTTGTCGACCCATTGGAAGGTGTTGTTCACCTGTTTCAGCTCATTGGCATTCGTCCCAATGGAATAACTGTTAAAGACGATGTTCTCCACACCTTCGCCATGGAAATTGAGAGGCACAATACCGGGCGAACCCGCCCCAGTCACAAATCCCTGTGAGGCCAGACTGACGCCAAGCCCGCCAATGGGTTTGCCCAAATCGTTGTGGTCGCGCATGAAGCTGAAATGGAATTCATTGACGGTGGTTGCGCCCAACGTCTTGGTGTCGCCCAGGCTTAACAACTGTGCCCGGCCAAAATATAGCGCGTTAAAACCCGGCACGTTCGCCCCGCTCTGCGCCACCGGATATGGATTATTGAGAGTGTAATCATCCATGAAGTAGTAGGCGGAAAGGGTTCCGAGCCTGCTATTGTAATCGATCCGGTTCGCTCCCTTGTCATCGCGAAGCCATTCATCTTCGGCAGAAGTGGCAAAAGTGTTGGAGCCTTGGCTCGGCGCTGGGATGTATTGCAGCAGATTCTGCGCCGGCGCGGACCATGCAGGAAGGGGAATCGCACCTCCGGGGAAGACACATTGCGAAGCCGCACATCCCGGATTGTAATAAGGTTCGCCGGGAGAGACGGCATAACCAAGTTTTTGCGAAAGTAGCCCCGCCCAATACTGGCCGGTCACCTTGCCCGTCAGCGAGTTGGCAACATCTGCCAGATTGCCCGTCCGGTCGAGCGCAGAAGGAACAGAAATCTGGCCGGTATCGATACCCTCCGTGAGCCATGTCCCCTGATAGTCGGCAAAGAAAAACGCCTTATTCCGGCGCAAGGGTCCGCCCAAGGTGGCCCCAAACTGGTTCTGGTCAAACGCACCGCGGGTGGGCGAGAAATAGTTACGGGCATCAAGGTTTGTGTCTCGCCTGAACTCAAAACCGTCACCATGGAATTCATTCGTGCCGGACTTGGTTACCACATTGATCTGCCCGCCACTATACCCGCCGTACTCAGCATCAAAGTTGCTGGTGAGAATGCGAAATTCGGCAATTGAGTCAAGATTGGGAATGATCGCAGCTCCTGCATTGACGTCCTCCTCCGCATCGCTGCCATTCACGATGAAAGCGTTGGCGAACTCCCTCTGTCCGTTAATGGAGATGGTTCCGGGATTGAGCTCACCCGAGGGCGCGAGGGCGGTCACCCCGACGTCCTGCTGGGTGCTCGATGTCAGTGAAGTAGAGGGGGCGACTCCCGGTTGGAGTGTGAGAAGATCGGTGTAACTACGGCCATTCAAGGGGACGGTGGTCATCTCCGACCCGCTGATGACCTCGCCCATTTGCGTGTCAGAGGTTTCAGCATGAACGGCGGCCTCGGCAACCGTCACCGCCTCGGTCACTCGCCCGAGGTCAAGTACGGCGTCAACAGTGATGGCGTTGCTGGCATCGAGGACGATGCCGGTCCGCTGGTAGGGCTTGAATCCGGCACTTTCAATCAAGATGTCGTAGCGCCCCACGGGAAGGTCGGGAAAGGAAAAGAACCCGCGGTTGTTGGTGACGGCGCGCTGCTTGGAGCCCGTGGCTGTGCCCAACGCCACCACGTTCGCCTTTGGGACCACGGCGCCACTCGAGTCCCTCACGGTGCCTGAAACACTGCCGCCAACTCCAGCCCTGGCATCGATGGAGGAGACCATAACGAATCCCAAAGAAAGACAAAAAACTAAACCTCTAGCTCTATTCACAATTCCCGAAGATAAAGTGAAGACAAATCCGTCCCTAAGACTCAACATCCTGCTGCTCTCCTAATTAAATATTTGCGACAATGTCGCAAGTAATTCAAAACAAAATTACTCTTCCCCGATTACTTCCCTTCCTTTCGGCATTTTTGGCAATACCCGCCCACTTCGAGGCGAACGACGCGAATCTGAAAATCGCTCTGCTTTGCCATCTCCCTTTTCAGTTTCTCGAATAAGGTGCTAACGAATTCCATGATGGCGCCGCAACGAAAGCAGGCCATATGGCAGTGGTCGCGATTCGTGCGCGCTTCGTAGTAGTGCTTTTCACCCTCAAGGTGCATGAGGTCCAACTCATCGATCAAGCCTCGGTCCTTGAGCAAGGCCAGGGTTCGATAAACGGTGGCGCGATCGATCTCCGGCTCCTGTTTCTGTGCTAGTTCCAGCAGTTTGGCCGCGTCCAGATGCCGCCGGGCATTCTGAATGATTTCCACCAGCAGACGCCTCTGTGCAGTCATTCGCACGCCCTGCGCCGCCAGCTCTTTCATCAGAGAGGGGCGGGTAATAACGTGATCGTTCTCGGACCTTCCTAGTTGCGACTCTTTCGCAACAACCGCGCTGGGAAACATTGAATCCCTCTCATTCTTCTTAACGCTCATGGCATAGGGGGTAAAACCGGAAAACTGAATTCTACCGCATCCTGCAGATTTTGTAATCAGCGAATGTATTCAACCCCGTAAAACCTGCCCGCAGTGCCCTCACCCGTCCAAATAACCTTGCCTTTTGTTTCCACCGGTGCCTGATTCTGTGCATAAGGAAGGGTGATATACACATCGTCGCCTGGAGAAAAGCGTTGAGTGCTGGCAAAGCAAAGGCCCGCTTTAGAGACATCGCGGGTCTGGGCGATATCCACTACGCCCCAGGAATTGCGGACGCGCAGTTGCATGGAGATCTTAAGCCGCCGGGTTCGGCGAGGCGTGCGCGTACCCTGGGAAGCAGCCTTATGGGATCGTACCAGAATCTCTTCCGTCATCGCCTGGGCGCTGGGCTTCCAACGGGTGGTTTCGTTGCAGCGGTCGCAATGGCGCGAAATGAGGCCGGTGGCCAGCAGGACCTCGTATTCGATGCTCGAAAGGGTGCTCTGCGCAGCCGTCTTGCAAGCCGCGCATTCAACCATCACCTTGGGCTGGACGCTATCATCATTAGGGGTAAATTCCACACCCCAGATGTCACTCTCAGGGTTGATCGCTTCCACGCCCCATTCGCAGCGGCTTCCAAAAACTTGTTGAAAGGCGCCGACCACACGAAATTCTTCCTCGACCTCATTCTCGAGGTTCTTGACCAGCACGACGTCGTCGGGCAACAAGGAATGAATCAGGCTGATGCGCGCTCCCTGTTGATTGAAGCTGACGGTCACGGTCTCTTCCGCAAAAGAGACGCCTGTCATGTCGTTACCGATCACCCGAATTCGAACTGGCGCCAAAATACGTTCAGTGCGGCGTCGCCCCAGAATACTCATGGACTCTCGATTTGAAAAAAGTGCTAGTTGATAGTGCCACAGCCGTTAACCACGCTCCGGCAGATTTGGTGAGTGTTGCCCAGCATGGGGAGGCCCCCCCTGAATGTCCTCCAAATCAGCCTCTTGCGGGCTTAAGACTGAAAATAACCTAACCCACCGGGACTGTCAATATCTCGTTGAAATTCCAGCAGACTAGCAACGACCGGAAGAAGGGAGTCCCGGTGGTAATGCCGGCCCCAGAACCCCGGGGCTCGCCTGCATTTGCTCGGATTGGGCGGGAAAGCAATCGGGAATACTGCCGCTCGTGAGGGGATCGGGCGGCGGCAGGAAAAAGTCGCGCTTAAACTTCCCCGGTGCGCTTCTTCCCTTTCCCTCCGCCCTTGCCGGGCTCAGGGGCAGGTGCTGCCGCCGGGTCCGACGAACTCAGCAAGGCTATAGCCGCAGCCTCGCTGTCGGCAATCAAAAAGAATTGCGTCAGGTTCACGTCGTTCAGAATCTTGCGCACATGGCCGTTCAAATTAGCCAGGACGATCCCCGCGCCGGCGCTCTGAACGGTCGCTCGGGCGCCCGCAAGGAACCCCAAACCCGTCGAGTCGATGTAAGGCACATCGGCGAAATCCACAATGAGCTTCCGGGTTCCGGCATCCATCAAATCCTTGACCTTCTGCCGCAGATAGGGTCCGTCATTGCCCGCCAGGAATTTCCCGCTCAGGCTCAAGATTGCCGCATTATCTTTGAAACGCACCGCAATTCTCACAATCTCACCTCACTGTTGCCACCTGCCTGATTCCCACCCCATGGCGCTCTGCCAGGAATTCGAAACCCACCGATAATGGTTTGAGATTTTTTGCCAAAACTCAATGTGGCAACCCGTCTGAATGCTACGAGAGGGAGCAAAGCCGTGTCAAGTGCGACATGGGGAAAACTCCACCCCACCTCACTTGGGGAAAAGATCCACCCCTTCCTTCTCGAACCAGGTGAAGCGGGCGGCCTTTCCTCCCAACCGCCAGCGTGCGGGGGAAGTGGTTTCCATCCAATCCATCGGCTCTGCTTCCGGCTGGATTCGAGCGGCGGCGGAGAGGGCCGTCTTGAGCATGGCCCTTTCTTCCGTCGTAACCTCCGCAGGGTCGGCGGAAATGAAGAGCACGGCGCCGCTCCGCGCCACCACATCGAGCCATTGACGCGTCATTTCGAGCGGGACGGATTTTGTTACCGGGACGCAGTCCGGATCCACCAGGAAAAAGTTCCGGTGCTGCGGCAGCCGGAATCCCAAGGTGTTCACTCCCATCTTGCGCGTCCGGCTCCAGTCGTGGCCGCTGGTGTCATCACCGGTCCGCTGCAATTCAAATATCCCCGCGCCGAGGTGGCCCACCGTGTTGCATCCAAGCAAAATGGCATCGCCCACCGCCTGGCGAAGGGCACGGTAGAATTGCAGTACTATTTCGGCCGAGGTCTTGCTGCGATCGGCAAAATGCCACCCCGCAGACGTCAACTCCTCGCCCATTTTCATGCCCCAGAGGCCCAACATATCAAAAGTGGAATAGTCGTGTTTCACCAACTCATATCCCCACCCCGTCACCCTTCGCAGGCCTTCCTGGATGTAAGCCAGGACCTCGGGCAGGCTGGGATCAATGACAAAGGGCAAATCCAGAGGTTGCGGTTTGCGATACCCGGCAAGCTCCCATTTCCTCGCCCGCGGCTCAACCGTAACCAGTGGCCGCACCCAGATTCCCGGCCGCACCCCTCGCTTTTTCATTTGGGCAGGCAAGCCCGGCACTTCCGGAAACCGGAGGTTGTCTTCGGACCAGGGGCCGGCGCCGCCCCGAGCCTTCCCCCAGCCCTCATCGATGACCATGTACGGCGCATTAACGGCGAGCGGCGACAATTCGGCCAACTGCTCAACGTCGCGCAGCACATTCTCCTCCGACATGTTTTCACCATAAAGGTAATACCAATTATTGGAACCATAAACCGGCTTTTCCGGCAAGCGCAAATGCGCGGCGAGGGCGCGGCACAACGCGCAGGCGGCGCGGTAGGGGGAACTGTCCGCATGCCCCCGCACCGCCACCACCTCCGCCACCTCCAGGCGCCGGTCACCCAATAGCACGCCGCTGCCACCGTTGCGAACATCAAGCCACAAGGAAATACCTTCTGCATCTGCCTGCCAAAAGCAAAAAGCGCTCGCCCCGGTCTTCACCCCATAGCCGTGGGTCCCCTGCCCCGTCGCAACCAGGAAATACCAAGGCATAACGCGGTCAGCGGTAAAGCCGCGCCATTCCAAATCGCCGTAGGAACGCTCCCAATGATCGCCGAGAAATCTCGTGTCCTCCGGCAGGCGGCCCAACCAGCGCAATTGCAAGCGCTGAAGCGGGCTGCGAGGCGATGCCACCGAAAGCGAAAGGGTTTCTCCCGCGCCATGCTGCTTCGCTTGGGTGGTGACTTCCACATCCTCCTCCTGCCAGCGATCAGCGGATTTCCACAGTGGGATGCGGCCGGTCCCTTCCACATATGCCGCTACAGAATCGGGCGGCCGGATGATGTCCACGAAGGTCTCCTTCGTTTCGGCGGCGAAACCCCTTGGCGCGTGGGCCGCCGCGACTGCCGCCACGCCGGTTTCAAGAAACGCCCTGCGAGATTTGTTCACGGTGCTGGGTCCCTCCGTTCTACGTTGGAAAAACCATGATCGCAAGCATTCCGCTCGCAAGAATAAGTCAGATCGAAAGGTCGCGCTTGCGCCTTGACCGGGGATCAAAACGGGCCGAATGCGTTTTTGGGCCTGGGGGTAGGAAACGCAAGTCAAACTCTGGCAGCGGCGGCGCGAGAACGTCCGCCGGAATCGAAAATTTGCCCTGCCGGTTGCGCGCGGTATGGGCAGGCGACCCACCCCGACTCGCGCCCGCGAGTCACTGGGCCGCCTCTGCCCCTTATTTCACCGGCGTCACATGTGCGCTTCAATGCGATTGACCACCGTCTTCAGGGCTTTGATCCGCGCCCACCATTTCCAGTTTCCCTCGATGATGGTCCAGGGAGCATAGTCCGTGTCCGTCTTCTCGAACATTTCTTCCAGGGCTTCGATGTAGGCATCCCATTTTTCGCGATTGCGCCAATCCTCTTCCGTCAGCTTCCAGTTCTTCCAGGGATCCTTCTCCCGCTTCTTGAAACGGTCGAGCTGCTCTTTCTTGGAAATATGAATCCAGAACTTTATCAATACCAACCCGTCGTCCGTCAGTGTTTTCTCAAACTGGTTGATCTCGCCGTAGGCGCGCTGCCATTCTTCCTTTTTGGCGAATTTCTCCACTCGCTCCACCAGCACACGCCCATACCAGGTGCGGTCAAAGATGCCGATGCGGCCGCGGGGCGGCAAGCGCAACCAGAAACGCCGCAGCCAATGATGGGCTTTCTCCCCCGGGCTCGGCGCGCCGATCGGATGCACCTCGTATCCGCGAGGGTCGAGGGATTCGGTAATGCGCTTGATGTTTCCTCCCTTGCCCGCTGCGTCGCAACCCTCGTAGGCCACGGCAACGGCAATTCCCTTCTCGATAGTCTTGCGCTGCAACTTCAACAGCCTGAACTGATATTCCTGTAAAAGCTCTTCGTATTCGTCCTTCGATTCCAGTTTCTTGTCGAGATCGAGTTTATCGAGATACCCCATGGAACTACCTCCTGAAGGTCAAGGCATATTCTACCGGCAAACGTGAAGGAGCACGCCTCGTGTGGGCAAACAAGCGATTGCGTGCTAGTGCTGATTTCCTGTGCGAACACACAACACCATCTGGGCGCGGATTCTACCAGAACGCCCCGCCGAGTCGCAAAGGGTTTTCCCATTCTGGATTTTGGATAAAGCGGGGGGTGGGGAGAGTGAAGGCCTATCCTCGAAAGGATGAGATCTTCAGAGGTGTGTTTGCATTGGTGGGGGATTGAGGCTTGGGCTTTCCACCTTGAGTTTGGAATCTCAAATTTGAAATTTCAGATGGCCTCTCGACCGCCGGCTTTGGCCCTTCGGTCTTGCCATTCCGCGCCCGTGCTGCCCCCCACGAAGGATTCTGCCCGCTTATTAGGTTCGCGGCAGAGAGACCCGCCGATAAACAAAAGCGCCGGTCCCGCATCGCGAAACCGGCGCTGGTCGAAAACGGCCTTACCTTTTTCCAACTCTCCCCGCCCTACTGCTTTCCGTGGGATGGATGTTGGTCAGATGGCTCCGTGTGCTCCACAGGCTCGGCGGGCTCCGCCTTGACGCCAGTTTTGGCGCGCTGGTCGCGCAAAACGGCTTTGCGGCTCAAACGCACTTTGTTGCCCTCAACGGAAATGACCTTCACCAGAAGCTGGTCACCCATCTTCAACTCGTCACGGATATCTTTAATCCGATGCTCCGCAACTTCACTGATGTGAAGCAAACCGTCAGTACCGGGGAAAATCTCCACGAAAGCGCCGAAATCCGCCAGCCGCACCACCTTGCCGAGATAGGTCTTTCCAATCTCGGCTTCCGCCAGCAGGTCACGAATCATCTTCAATGCCTTCGAGGCCGACGGCTCGTCGGTAGCGGCCACGTTCACACTGCCATCAT
>PLSX01000143.1 GCA_003165315.1 Acidobacteriota bacterium | reverse complement strand
CCATTTCCGCCACCTGCACGTGCCGGGCGGCAGGTTCGTCAAAGGTTGAGCTAATGACCTCGCCCTTCACCGTGCGTTGCATGTCCGTAACTTCCTCAGGCCGTTCATCGATGAGCAGCACGATCAGCGTGATCTCAGGGTGATTGGCCGTGATGGAGTTTGCCAGGCTCTGTAGCAGCATGGTCTTACCCGTGCGTGGAGGCGACACAATCAAGCCGCGCTGCCCCTTGCCCACCGGTGTTAGCAGATCCAGTACGCGCCCCGAGATGTTGTCCTTGATGGTCTCGAGGTGAATGCGATCCTGGGGGTAGAGGGGTGTTAGGTTGTCAAAGAAGATTTTGTTTCGCGACTCATCCGGGGGTTCGAAGTTAATGGCTTCGACCTTGATGAGCGCGAAATAGCGTTCGCCCTCTTTTGGCGGACGGATCTGGCCTGATATGGTGTCCCCGGTACGCAAATCGAACTTGCGGATTTGCGACGGTGAGACGTAGATATCATCCGGGCCCGGCAGATAGTTGTAGTCGGGGGCGCGTAGAAATCCAAAGCCATCGGGGAGGCATTCCAGCACGCCCTCGGAGAAGATCAGACCGTTCTTCTCGGTCTGCGCTTGCAGGATTTTGAAGATCAGTTCCTGTTTGCGCAAGCCGGTGGCCCCCACCACAGCCAGGTCTTTAGCGACCTGCGTCAGCGTGGTGATATTCATCTCTTTGAGCTTGCCGATGTCGAGGACTTCCCCTTCTTTCAGTTCCTCGAGCTTTTCATCCTGAACATCTTCGATATGTTTTACTTCGTGTTTCTTTGGAGGCATAACTTTTCTCTCAAATTAATTGAAATTACCGGTCAAATGACCGTCCCGCTTATTGTTCGGGTTCCATTGCCAAGACGCTCGCGGAATCGACCTTTGAGCGTGATGGATTGCTAGAGATACCTGTGTAGTCTTTCAATGTGCGGCAAGCAGCGTCGTTCGCAGCAGCGAAACCTTGCGGACCAAGTTGTGAGAGGTTGAAAACGGGCGACCTTCCACGTAATACTCAACGGCTTTAACCCTACCGGTATGATGCACCCCTGCTTCGCTGGGTTTCCAGATTCTCCGGCAAAATACCCTGGTCCTTTGAAACGTCTAGTTGGTCATGGGCTCCCGGCCCAAGTCTTTCGATGGGGTATCTATTGTGGGCGGCGTAACATCGCCCGTGACGAGAATGGGGCGGGGCTCCAGCTTCTTTTCCAGTGCCACCTCAAGAACGTCATCCATTATATCAACGAAACGGATTGTCAACTCCTGCTGAATATTCACCGGCAGGTCCGCCAAGTCCTTCTCGTTATCACGGGGAAGAATGATCGTCCGGCTGCCGGCGCGGTGCGCGGCAAGGAGCTTCTCCTTCACTCCACCAATGGGTAGAACTTTGCCCCGGAGAGTGATCTCACCGGTCATGGCCACATCGCGGCGCACGGCAATCTTCGTCAGTGCGCTGATCAGGGCCGTCGCCAGGGTGATTCCCGCCGAAGGTCCATCTTTGGGAATTGCGCCCTCGGGAATGTGGATGTGAATGTCAAGATGGCGGTAGAAGTCGGGATCGAGTCCCAGCAATGCCGCGCGGGACCGCACATAGCTCATGGCGGCCTGGGCCGACTCCTGCATGACATCACCCAATTTTCCCGTCAGCAAGAGCTTGCCTTTTCCTTGCATGAGCTGGGCTTCAATGGTCAGAATCTGCCCGCCCACTTCCGTCCAAGCCAGTCCTGTCGCCAAGCCCACTTCATTCTTCTCTTCCGCCTTCGTGTCGCGGAATTTGAGAACGCCAAGGTACTCTTTGATCTCCTCGGGCCCCACGGCGAACTTCACATTGCGGCCGTCCTTGACAACTTTGCGGGCAATTTTGCGGCTGACGTTGGCGATTTCACGCTCCAGGTTGCGGACGCCTGCTTCGCGCGTGTAATGTCGGATAATGTGAGTAAGCCCTTCATCGGTGAAGGTGAGGTTTTCCTCGCTCAAGCCGGCCGCCTCACGCGCCTTCTTCACCAGAAAGCGCTTGGCGATTTCGAGTTTTTCCGGCTCCGTATAGCCTTCCAGCCGCAGGATCTCCATGCGATCCTGAAGGGGCTGTGGAATGGTGTGGACCACGTTGGCGGTGGTGATAAAGAACACCTTGGAGAGGTCAAACTCCACATCCAAGTAATGATCCATGAAAGTACTGTTCTGTTCCGGATCGAGTACTTCCAGCAGCGCCGCAGAGGGATCGCCGCGGAAATCCATGCTCATCTTATCCACTTCATCCAGCAGGAAAATCGGGTTTACGGTGCCCGCCTTCTTCATCATCTGGATGATCTGGCCGGGCAGCGCGCCAATGTACGTGCGGCGGTGGCCGCGAATTTCCGCTTCGTCGCGAACCCCACCCAGGGAGAGGCGGACAAACTTTCGGCCCGTTGCCTTGCCGATGGACCTACCCAGTGAAGTCTTTCCGACTCCGGGAGGGCCTACAAGGCAGAGGATCGAACCGCGCGGGTTTTTGACGAGTTGCCGCACCGCGAGAAATTCCAGGATGCGTTCCTTGATCTTTTCGAGCCCGTAATGATCGTCTTCCAAAACCTTCTGGGCGCGGGTAATATCACGAATTTCCTTGGATTTTTTCTTCCAGGGAACTGCCAGCAGCCAATCCAGGTAATTACGCGAGACGGTGGATTCCGCCGACATGGGCGGCATCATCTCCAAGCGCTTGAGCTCCGCCATGGCGTGGTCAAGGGCGTCCTTGGTCATGCCCGCGGCTTCAATCTTCTTCTTCAGCTCGTCAATCTCGCTCTTCTCGTTGCGGCCCAACTCCTTTTGGATGGCCNNTTTCGATTTCCAGGATGTCGGCCAGGCGCGTTAGGCGGTCCACCGGATCGAAGATTTCAAGCAGTTCCTGCTTTTCCTCGATGCTGACGTTCAGATTGGCGGCAATGGTGTCTGTGAACTTGCCGATCTCATCCACTTTCACCGCCGCAATCATGGTCTCATAGTTGAGGCTCTGGGAAAGCTTTACGTACTGCTCAAAAAGAGAAGTGGCACGCTGCACCAACTGTTCCAGGCTGGGTGTAGTGACCGGGCGGAATTGCTTGGTTTGTACGTTGACGCGGAAGTGCCCTTCCTCGTTCGACATCTTCAAAATCTTGCCGCGTTCCACGCCTTCCACAAGAACCTTGATGTTGCCGTCGGGCAACTTCAGGCTTTGAATGATGCTCGCGATTGTTCCCACCTGATAGATCTCATTGGGCTTGGGTTCATCGACGGCGGCGTCGTGCTGCGTCGCCAGGAATATCTTTTTGTCGCCCGCCAGCGCCTCTTCCAGCGCCCGGATGGAGCTTTCGCGTCCCACCACGAAGGGAGTCATCATGTGGGGGAAGATAACCACATCGCGTATGGGCATCATGGGCAGCAATCGGGTTTCGTTCTTTTCGCGGCCTGAAAACATATTGGGGTCCATTAACCTGCCTTCTCAAGGAAAGCGGAACTGAAATTGATTTCGTGATTCTTTACCATTTCATCGGTCACAACAAATTCGCGAACCTTGCGCTGACTGGGAAGGTGGTACATCAGGTCCAGCATCAGATCTTCCAAAATCATTCGCAGGCCGCGCGCACCCACTTTTCTTTCCATCGCCTGGTTGGCAATCAAGCCCAGGCTCTCAGCGGTAAAGCGTAACTTGACGTTTTCGAAATCGAACAGCCGTTGATACTGACGAACCAAAGCATTCTTCGGTTGCGTCAGGATTTCCACCAGGGCTTGCTGGTCCAGATCGCTAAGGACGCTCACCACCGGCAGGCGGCCCACAAATTCCGGTATCAGCCCGTAATGGATCAGGTCCGTTGGCTGCACCTGTTGCAGGGTGGCAATGTCGCGCCGCCCGGATGCGCCGGGCGCCGTAGGAGTCTCCGCCCGGAACCCCATGGTCTTCTTCCCCATACGATGCTCGATAACTTTTTCCAGGCCTCCAAACGCCCCGCCGCAGATGAACAGGATGTTCGCAGTGTCCACCGGGGTGCATTCCTGATGGGGATGCTTGCGTCCGCCCTGAGGAGGAACGCTGGCCACCGTACCTTCCAAAATTTTCAACAAAGCCTGTTGCACGCCTTCGCCCGAAACGTCGCGGGTGATGGAGGGGTTCTCGTCCTTCTTGGCGATCTTGTCAATTTCATCAATATAGATGATTCCCTGTTGCGTGCGCTGCACATCGCCGCCAGCATTCTGCAGCAGCTTCAAAATGATGTTTTCAACATCCTCGCCAACGTAACCTGCCTCGGTGAGGGTGGTGGCATCAGCAATGGCGAACGGTACTTCCAGCACGCGGGCCAGGGTCTGGGCCAACAGAGTCTTGCCCGTCCCCGTGGGACCAATCAACAGAATGTTGGATTTGGTTAATTCCACATCGCTGCGAATTCGAGTCAGGATATTGCGCTTGTAATGGTTGTAAACGGCCACGGCAAGCTTCTTTTTGGCTTGATCCTGGCCCACTACATACTGATCGAGAAATGTCTTGATTTCCGCCGGACGAGGCAGCTTGGCCTGCGCTGTGGGAACACGGTCAGTGCGCTCCTCCTCCAGAATACCATTGCAAACCCCGACACACTCATCGCAAATGTACGCACGAGTATGATCGCCGGGCGAAGAGATCAACTTCGCGACGGCGTCCTGGGGCTTCTGGCAAAAGGAGCAGCGAAGCAATTCCTCGGTACCAGGGCGCTTCAAATGATTCTCCGGGGTTTACTTGTGCTTGTAAATGATTTCATCAAGGATGCCATACTCATGCGCCTGCTGGGCGCTCATCCAGAAATCACGTTCCACGTCGCGCTCAATCTTTTCAATCGGCTGATTGGTGTGCTTTCCCATGATTTCGTTCAGGCTGGCACGAATGCGTAGGATTTCGCGGGCATGAATATCAATGTCGGTCGCCTGCCCCGAGAGTCCACCGATGGTAGGCTGGTGAATCAGGACGCGTGCATTGGGGAGGGCATAGCGTTTGCCGGGGGTGCCGGACGCAAGCAAAAGAGCAGCGATGCTGGCGGCCTGCCCGATGCAGATCGTGGCCACGTCGGGACGTATAAACTGCATGGTATCGTAAATGGCCATCCCCGCCGTTACCACGCCTCCAGGCGAATTGATATAAAGAGAAACGTCCTTTTCCGGATCTTCAGCTTCCAGGAAAAGTAATTGCGCCGTTACGAGGTTGGCAACGTTGTCGTCAATCGGGGTGCCGATAAAAATAATATTGTCGCGCAGAAGGCGCGAGTAAATATCGTAAGCGCGCTCACCACGGTTGGTCTGCTCCACCACCATGGGGACTAACGTCATGTTGGGCTGGTTGCTCATGTTCTTTATCTACAGACTCTCTCGAACCGGGCCAGAAAGCTACACATTTTTCCGAATGATTTTCGCGTTGCGATAAACAAAGTCCAGCGCTTTTTGATTTCGGCGAGTGGATTTGAGTGTATCGAGCTTCCCATCGCGTGTCAAGCGTGTCTTCAATTCCGCGGCGGTCATGTGCCGCTCCTGAGCTATTTCCCGGATAACATCGTCCAATTCTTCTTCCGTCAAATCAATCTTCTCGGCCTCGGCAATCCGGCCCAGGATCAGGGCCACCCGCACTTCCTTTTCGCCGTCGGGCCGTCCATCTTCACGAACTTTCTTCCAATCCACTTGCGTTTGCCGTGGATCGATTCCCTGTTGGAGCAGCTGCCCCAAGGTTCGCTCAATCTTTCGATCCAACTGCGCTTCCACCAACTCCTCAGGAACTGGGAACTGATGCGCCTCCAGGAGTTCTTCCGCCAACTTCTGCTTGGAATCGATCTCGACGTGCCGTTGGGCGTTCTTCTCCATGTCCTGGCGCACCTTGGCTCGCAACTCCTCCAGACTGGCAAACTCACTGACGGACTTCGCAAGTTCGTCGTCCGCGGGAGGAACCACTTTCTTTTTGATGCTTTGAACCTCAACTCGGTAACTAAATGTTTTTCCCGCCAGGGCTTTTTGGGGATAATCCTCGGCATAGGTTACCGGAAACTCTTTAACTTCCCCCACCTGGACACCACGCAGGTTTTCCGTGAAAGCCGGCACGGTGTGCTTTCCTGCCAGGTGGATCTCCGCTTCCTTGGCCTCCGCAGGCTCACTGGCGGGGGCGGACGCGTCGTGCCCCCGGTAGCTTACTGTGATATGGTCGTCGTCCTGGGCAGGACGGTCTGTAACCACGTCGAACGTCGCGGCGCCCTCGCGCAACTCATCCACGGCCTTGTCAACGTCGGCGTCAGTGACCGCTGCCGGCTCCTCTTCAATTTCCAGTTCTTTGTAGGGTTTGAGCTCAAAGTCCGGGAATATTTCAAAGGTGGCTTTGCAGGAAAGCGGCTGGTCGTCTTCGAACTTCAGGTCGTCGAAGTGCGGCTGCCCAACAACATCCCACTTCTGTTCCTTCACTGCGGTCTGGAAGAAACGGGGAATCAAGGTTTGGGCAACTTCGCTGCGAATATCGCCCTGAAAATGACGGCGAACCAGTGAAGTTGGGGCGTGGCCGGGACGGAAGCCGGGAATCCGAGCGCGCTTGGCGAACTGCCCCGCCACAGAATCAACTTCGCGTTTCACGACTTCTACAGGAATCTCAATTACTAATTCTTTTTTGCAGGTTGTTGCTTCCACGAGGCCTCGAAGACAAAATATGAAGGTGAATTGCGGACGGCAAGGTCAGACTTGCAATTTGATTCCGATATGAACAAGCCCAAGTCCCACCGGGTAGGCGTCCGAGTTTCCTTCTGACTCGAACACTTTGAGTATAGCACACGCATGCCCGCTGTCAATATTACCCGGGCTGCGAAAACGCTCCATAAGCCCTTTTCAATTGAAGGCTTTCTGTCCACCTGCTCCCCCTCGGGATTAGGAATATACTTAGCGTGAGGGTGGAGGCACAACGACCTTCTCAGGCAATTGGGGGGACCCAACCCAAGAGGCACGGCTGTCCCGGCATTCGTGCCTCTTGGAGAATGGATTCCGGGGAGGTCCGTCACCACTTTCCCGGCCTCAAACTCAATTACTTCCACTCCCAGATCCTGGAAGACGTGTTTCCTTCCGCGTCCACATCGAACTCAAACACCACGGCCGCACCGTTCAGCCGGGCAAAGCTGGGACTGGCTGAGCTGTAATAGATGGCGCCGCGGTAGCCCACCGCTCCCCCCGCCCCAAATTTTCCCACGCCCCCGCCTTTCCAGGTCGCCACACTCCCATCGGCCGCCAGCACCACTCCCTGCCCTTCTCCATACAAACCGCCGCTGGACAGTGATTCTGACCAGTACGTCCCGATTTCGTTTACATCGACCCCCAGCAATTTTCCATTGCCTTCGAACGAAACCTCCACCTTAAATTGCCCACCATCGACTGAGAGCAGCCGCCTTCCCGTCCGTTTTCCCAGCCCTTCACCAATCTGCTCACCCAGCATAGTTATGCTCCTCTTCCCGTTTAAGTTGTACCGGATTTGTTGTGTGGAATGCTACAGATGGAGGGTATATCCCGACAGCGACTTAATGTCAACATGAAGTTGTGGGTCGGGTTGTCGTTGCCATTGCGGGTGCGACTTGGCTCGATACTCGGTCCCCCAGCGTCGCGACAGACACTTGCGTTGCAAGCGGCATTGTGACAATCTCGCGGCAGTGCCACCCTTACTGGATACGGAGACGGTTGCGATGCATAACCTTACTCTCGTAAGAGTCGGTCCCGAAAATCTGGCGGAATGCGGCATCGGCTACATAAGAAATCGTGAGAATCCAGGTTATGGCCGCAAGGTCGAATGGCTGCGGAAGCGCTTTGCCGAAGGATTGCGATTCCTCTTGTTCCGTGATGAGAAAGAGACTCCGTTGGCGTTCCTTGAATATGTCCCGGGCGAATTCGCCTGGAGACCGGTCGATGCCCAAGGATGGCTGTTTGTCCATTGCCTGTGGGTATTCGCTGCCGGGAGGCGGATTAGGGGGCTGGGAAGCCGGTTGATCCAAGCCTGCATCGAGGAAGCGCAGCGGGCCGGCAGCATCGGCGTAGCAGCCATGGTCAGCAACGGAACGTGGATGGCAGGGAAGGAAATTTTTCTGAAGAATGGTTTCACAAAGACAGCGGAACGCGATCGATTCGAGTTGGTCATTCGCCGGCTGAGGGAGGGCACAGAGCCGTGTTTCCGTGATGTTGACGAAAACATCGTAAGGTATCGAGGCCTGCACATCGAGTATTCGGACCAGTGCCCCATGCTCTGGAAGTCGGTGGCTGACCTTTCCGAGATGGCAGCGGAATATGGCCTGAAACTGCGGGCCACTGTTCTAAAAAGCGCGCACGAGGCTCAGAATGCGCCGTCCTATTACGGGACCTTCAGTCTGTTGTGGAACGGCCAGCTGCTGTCCGATCACTACGTCAGCAAGGGGCGATTTAGAAACATTTTGCGAAAAGACATCCTGAACCGAAAAGAGTTTCAGTCAACCGCCCGCCAACGGGCAAGTCAGCCGTTTTAGCACTCGATGGCCGAAGTATCGCCGGGGGAAGACAGTCCCCGGGTGTACCTGTCTTAGCGCTTACCCTTCGCCGACCTGTCAAGTTAGGCTGGGAATATAGATGAAATACCAGATGAAGAGGACAAGAAATTTAATGCCAGAGTGAATGGGGGAAATATCGTGCTGGCATTACTCATCCTGTAATCCCTTTCCCTTGAAAATCCTCTCCATACAATTTTCAATCCTTGCCTCCCGGGTTTTCGATTGCTTGGGTGCAGAAAAATGAAGCAGGTATCCTCTTTGCCGTCCTGGGGTCAACGCATAAAACGCGGCCTTCAAGGCAGGGACTTCAGTGAATTTATTTTTCAGTTCTTCCGCCATGACGAATTCTGCGGTTTTCTTAAGTTCCACTTTCAAACCGGCTTTTTCCACTTCAATGGCTTCTTCAATATAGGCTTCCAAGATGGGTTTCATCTCCGCGATTTGCCGAACATGGGTGAAGCGAATCTGGCGCCCCGCCTGAACATTCTTCGTTTGTTGGATGAGAATCCCGTGGACATCCTTTAACAACGCGCCTTTGAAAAACAGAAGCGCACAGTATTCTTTAAAATCATGGATTAAAACGATGTTCCGTTCCCCAATCGCATAGCAAGGATGACGCCACTTCAATTCTTCCGTCAGATCACACTCAAGAACGATCGTTCTCAATTTCTCCAGTTCTTCCCGCCACCGTTTGGCCTTATTGAAATATGCATCAACCTTGGGGTTCATTCTGCTCATTGTCATAGCCTGTAAATTTATTTTGTTTGCCATGTGTTGTGATCGGTATTGTGCCATACCGATCTGCTGCGCCAACCCTGATATTGGCGCCGGGTTCGTTTGCGGAACCAACTCATCAAATCAACGATTTCCCAATTGTTTTTGACCCACGGCCGGCGTGGGTGTTTTTAGTGATTTTCTTCTCTCCACGCCAATCCCTGTAAATCACTTAAATAAGACGCAAGTCAGAGTTTCCATTTTTGACCTCGCCGACAATCCGCAGAATACATCTGCCCGGCACTGAGTGCAACTGCCAGTCACTTCACTCTGTGAACTCCGCCACGGTTGTGTCATCGCCTGCGAAACTTGACTATGGTGGGATAATGGGTGCCCGTCAGATTCGAGGCGGACCCCAGCGGGGCCGTGATCCCCCCCAAGCTTCTGGCCTCGGTCAGGAGGCGGTTTCCGCATGGCCGATCTTGTGACGAAGTCCCTTTCCGAAAACGCCTACCAGCCATTGAAGGACGGCGAAATCTATTTGCCACTGGTGCCCGCCAGCATGGCGCCACCGGAGGTGACCTGGCGCGCCGTGCTTTGGGGCACGTTGCTGTGTATTGTCTTCAGCGTCGCCTCGGCCTATTCCGCCCTCAAGGTCGGACAGGGAATGGAGGCGGCGATTCCCATCTCCATCCTTGCCATCGGCCTGGCGCGCGCCTACAAGCGGCGCTCCACGGTACTGGAGAACATGATCATCACGGGCATGGGCGGCGCCTCCGGCAGCGTGGTGGCCGGCGCTGTCTTCACCGTGCCTGCCCTCTACATTCTCCACCTCCAACCGCATCCGGTGCAGACCATCTTCATCTGCCTCGCAGGCGGCTGCCTTGGCATCCTCTTTCTCATTCCGCTGCGGCGGTACTTTGTGCGCGAAATGCACGGCAAGCTGCCCTTTCCGGAAGCCACGGCGATCACCGAAGTCCTGGTGACCGGCGAGAAGGGCGGCTCGCAGGCCCGGCTGTTGATTCAGGCCACCGTTATCGCCGCGGTTTACGATTTCTTTGCCACCACGTTCCACGTCTGGAAGGAGTACGTGAACTTCCAGTTCGTACCCACCGTCCGGCAGCTGGCGGAGCACGGGCGCATGGTCTTCAATTTCGACGCCATCAGCTTCGTCCTCGGACTGGGTTACGTGATGGGCCTGCGCATCTCCCTGATCTTTTGCGCCGGCGGCATTCTGGTGAACTTCGTGCTCGTCCCCATGATCTGGTTCATCGGCAGCCACATGGGCGACGTCACGGTGTATCCGGCCACCATTCCCATTTCGCACATGGCGGCCTCCGACATCTACCGCAATTATGTGCGTTTCATCGGCGTGGGCGCCATCGCGAGCGCCGGTCTCGTCGGCATCCTCAAGTCACTACGTGTGGTGGCCGGATCGTTCGTCATCGCGCTGCACGCCTTCCGCCACGGCGAAGCGCCGCACATGGAACGCACTGACCGCGACATTCCCATCATGACCATCCTCATCGGCGTGGTAGTGGCGGCCATTGCCGTGGCGGTGTTCTTCGGGCAGCTTCATGTTTCGTGGACTGTCGTCGCCGTGGGCCTGGCGCTGACGCTGCTCTTCGCTTTCTTCTTTACCACGGTGGCTGCCAACGCCATTGCCANNCCAACAACCCGGCCAGCGGCATGACCTTGCTCACTGTCATTGTCTCCGCCGTGGTGTTGCTTAAGTTCGGACTCTCGGGGACCACCGGCATGTTCTTCGTAATGGCGCTCGCCGGCATGGTCTGTGTGGCCCTCTGCGCCTCCGGACAGTTCATTACCGACTTGAAAGCCGGCTACTGGCTCGGTTCCACGCCGGCGGCCCAGGAAAAGGTCAAGTTCATCGGCGTCATCGCCGCCGCCATCACCGCCGGATTGACCATCATCCTGCTGGCCCACGTCTATCAGTTCGGCGAGGCCGCTCCGGGAGACACGCGCCAGATTCTGGCCGCGCCGCAGGCTTCCATCATGAAGGCCCTGGTGGTGGGATTCATGAACAACCAGCCGGTCGCCTACATGCTCTTCGGCATCGGCGCCATGATCACCCTGGTGCTGGAAATGCTGGGCAAGTCGTCCATGGTCTTCGCCCTCGGCCTTTACCTCCCACTGGGGCTCACCGCGCCCGTGCTGGCCGGCGGATTCATGTCGCACCTGATCAACAAGCGTTCCGACAAGGTGGGCGGCGAAGATGGCGGCAAGATTCGTGAGCGCGGCGTTATCCTGGCTTCGGGCCTGATGGCCGGCGGCGCGCTGGGCGGCGTTCTGGGCGCGTCTCTCAAGCTCTTTCACTGGTATCGCGAGGATCTGATCACCACCCCGTTCTACGCCAACGATGCCGTCTCACAATCCGTTTCCGCGCTGATGTTTATCGGTCTTTGTCTGTACGTCTGGTTCCGTTCCGTGAAGAAGGAGAAGGTGTAAATGATGGATCAAGCCGGAAAGTATATTGCTGACGCCGTTTTAGGAATCGACACCCTGTGGGGCGGCGACGTGCTGTGCGCCTCCGGCACGGGCCGCTTCATTGCCGACTCCTGGTTTTCCGATGAGCCGCTGCCCGCCGCCTATACGCATCCGGCGGCGGCGCGGGTGCGCGAGTCCGGCGGAGTTGCCAGCAAGAGCGTCGATCGCGAGGCTGTCGACGAATACCTGCTCGCTGTCGACCTGCCCCAGGCCATCACCGGAGTTCGCCAGGAAGCTGAGAAGATGCCCCCGCTGCGCCAGTCCTACCTGACCGGCATGGCGGATTGTCTTGAGACCATGGGTGACCTGGCCATGGAGACGCTGGGCAAGGGCGATCCGGTGCCCTATACGCGCGCGGTCGAGGCATCCACGGCCCGGCCGCCGGAGCCCTCGCAGCCGCAGAAGAAGCGGGAGCGGGCTGCCGAATTGCTGGGCCGCGCCGGCTACGCCACGGCCAACACCGGCGGGTTGCTGGAGGCCGTCGACGCCTGGCGCCGCGAGCGCGTCAGTCCCATGGCCTCAGTGCGCGCGCTGGGCGCGGCAGTCATTGCGCATTTCGACAACTTGAGCGCCAAAAATCTGCTGCCCCACCTTCCCCCGGAGCTGTCGCGGGTCCCGCGCGCCAACATCGATTTTCTTCCCATCAAGGACGCCTGGTTTTCCGGTTCCATGANNAAGCCTCCTACGAGATCAACGCGTCGTTGCAGATTTCGTTTCCGGAGTTTGAGCAACTGATCAGCCACGAGGTGGTTCCAGGGCACGTCACCACCTTTGCTTATCTGCAGGACCTCTACGTCCGCGGCCTGGCGGGCTTCGAGGCTACCATTCTCACCATGAACACGCGCGCCGCCACCCTCTTTGAGGGACTCGCCAACAACGCGATTCTGATTGCTCATGGCGTGACGGAAGTGGATCAGTTGCCGGACGNNCGCTGCTTCAGGATGACGCCAAGAACCAGTCGTCCTATATGACATGGGGCGAACAACGGCCTCAGGAGGAAGTGGCGGCCACCCTGCGGCGCGATTTTTTGGTCACGGAAGAGCGCGCCGACAAGCTCTCTGGCGCCTGGGGACGCCATCCCCTGCTGGGCCGCATGTATCTGCCCGCCTACCGCTGCGGCACAGAGAAGGTGGCCGAGCTGCGGCGAGCCTTCCCCGCGGACCGCGTGCTTCCCGCCATCTACGGATGCAACGGCCTGGTGGACATTCACACCATCGACCAGGTGCTGAAAGCGTAAGGCTGTTTGGAAGCGTTCATCCTCGGTCGTCCCCGTTGCGGGGACGACCGAAGCCTTGTTGATCGCCGCTCTCTAACCCCTAACCCCTAACCCCTGCTCTTAGTCGAAGACCACCGTCTTGTTCCCGTAGCAGAGGATGCGCCGGTCCAGGTGCCAGCGAACGGCGCGGGAGAGGACCATACGTTCCAAATCCCGCCCGCGGGCCACCAGGTCTTCCACCTGGTCGCGGTGGGAGATGCGCGCCACGTCCTGCTCGATAATCGGCCCGTCGTCCAGCAGATCGGTGACATAGTGGCTGGTGGCCC
>PLSX01000042.1 GCA_003165315.1 Acidobacteriota bacterium | reverse complement strand
CCACCAAATCATGACGCCGGTGTAGGAGATAACGGCAAGGAACAGTCCGAAGAGAAAGATTAAAGTTCGGAAGGGCAACCAGTCGCGGAGGTCGCCATAGTGGATGCCCCAAAGCACGGTGGAGATGGAGTTGCCAAAGTGCTGACCCCGGGGCAGGTCGGCGTCGCGGAGGCGACCGGTGTTTCCATCCACCAGAACTGTTGTATCCCAGCCGTGGCCGCGAAAGTCAATGCTGGAGCGGGCGCAGTAGGTGTAGGCGCCATACATGTCGATATAGGCCATGCCATAAGGCCGCTGAATGGTAAAATGATGCAATTCAGCCTGCTCGGCCATGGCCCGTTCGCCCGCTTCCTGCGCCTGCCTCCAGTTGAGCGCGGGAGGGTCAAGCGGCTTTGGCAAAGAATTCTTCCCGACGCTTTCATCGATGGAAACGTAATCGAAAACATGCTTCATGACTGGTTCATAGACGGGAGTCAATCCGAGCATCACGCTCGACCATCCGAAAACGAAGAGCAAAGGCCACAGCCAGAGTCCACCCGCACGATGCAGGTCAAACTGCAAGCGCATTGAGCTGGCATTCCACTTGACCTTCCACGCCTGCCGCCACCGACGGCAGAACGGGCCGGGGCTTCGAGGTAAGGTAAGGTAAAAACCCACAAAGCTGTCCAGGGTCCACAACAATGCGACAACCCCGATCATTCTCCAGCCAATGGTGGTGTTAGTGGCCAGGCTGGTGTGCAGGCTGTAGACGAAGGGAAACACTTTCCTGCGCCAAGGATCCGGCCGGTGCCACTCCTCTTCCATTCCACCTTTGCCAAGAACGGCTCCACTCCAGGGATCGAGGATGATTTCAGCAAAACCGAGTTCGTACCTCTTCCCGGTTGCCGGATTGACGCGTCCATCCACAATCATGTGCGCTTGGTCGTCGTCGATCCAGAAATAGCCGACACGCAGGCGCGGATCGGAAGCCTCTGCGCGCTCGGCCAGAGCGGCCAATTCCAGCGGCGGTCGATGAGGTGGGTTCAGGACGTGCAGCTCCGGATTGAGCAGCCGGTCAAGCTTGCCTTGAAAGGTGAGGATGGAACCTGTGAGCCCAACGATGATTAGAAAAACTGCCATCAGCAATCCTGTCCAGCGATGAAGCAGGATGCTGATCTCCCTGATTCCCCATTTCCTCGGCATGACGTTTCTCCAGATTTGTCCTGTGGTTCAGAATCTGATTTGCAGCGTAGGCATGAGGCTAAACGGCGCACCCGGCATGGCCTGGTTCGGATTAACATTGGTGAAGTAACGCCGGTTCACCAAGTTATTGACGTTGATCTGCCCACTGATGCGCACTTTCCCAATGGCATGCTCGTATCCCACCATGAAATTGACGATGGCGAACGAGGGGATGCGATCCGCCAGATAGTAGGAATTGAACGAGTTCGGATCCACATCGTACTCATAGGCCTGTTCGCCGGAGCGCGTTTGCATGCCGGCACCGAGTTTAAGCCCGCGCAAATTGCGCTTCTGCGGCTCCCAGACACCCCACAAGCTGCCCAGATTGTGCGGCACGCTGGGAAATGGAAGTCCCTGCATGCTGGGGACGTTGTTATCGTTGGTGGTCAGCGCCTGCAGGGTGGAGTACCCACCAATCACGCGCAGCGTACGCGTGACTTGCCCCGAGAGATCGAACTCAATCCCCTGGGTACGCGCGGTGCCGATGGCAATGGTGTAAATCGGGTTCTGCGGGTCAGCGGTGGGAATATTGTGCTTGATGATGCGGTAGACTGCAGTGGAGGCGGAGAGCCGCCGGTCCAGCCAGTCCGTTTTGATGCCGAATTCCACCTGGTTGGCCGACTCTGGCGGAAGCGGCGCGCCATTCGCCGTGAAAGCAAAGAGCGCCGACGCGCCGTAATTTGACGTGTAGGAGCTGTAAACGCTCACGTGCTGGTTCGGCTGCCAGAGCAACCCGGCGCGGGGCGTTACGGGCCGGTCGTGAATATCGTTGGGGGAATAGGAGTACGGGCTTGCGGTGGTAATGTTCTCCTGCTCCCCGGCCCAGTTCATCCGCAAGCCAGCGAGAATAAAGACCTTATTGGGCAGTTCCACCACGTCCTGGGCGTAGGCGCCGTATTCAGACCAGAGCTGGGTGGCCCAGATGTTACCGCTGGGGTCGAGGGTGCCATAGGATTGGTTATACAGCGGGCTATTGATATTGATGGCGGCGGGCACAAGGCTCTGGTTGCCGAACCAGCCCCCGCTTTCCCGGTAAAAATCAAACCCCGCCAGGAAGGTATTTTTGACCGGTCCGAGAGAGAACTTGCCGGGAAGATCCGCCACCACCTGGTCGCTCAAATGGCGAAACTGAGGCGAAGTGAACGCGATGCGCTGAAGATCGCCGCCGGCATCGACGTCGCCTGAGTAGTATTCGTCAACCCCTGAGGGATTGCTGATGCTCTCATACTTGAATTGCAGGCGGAGCTTCCAATCTTCCCCCAGCCGGATGTTCAGCGTGGGTTTGAAGCTGTATTGGCTGATGTTGTTGACGTTGGTCCCGTAATCGACGAAGTTGCTGCTGGTTGAGACCGGCGCGATCCAGGTGTTGGTGGCCGCGGTGGTGGCGGCGCCATTGCTAACGAAGGGAAGGCCGTTATCGAGTGCGTTGGAGCCCTTTTCATAGGCTGTCTGGATCGTCAGGTCCACCGTTTTCGAAGGTCGCCAGGTGAGCGACGGGTAGATGTTGAACTCATTGGCGTGGATGAAATCGCGAAAGGAGTTTGCATCCGTACCATCCAGGACGAAGCGGAAGAGGAGCTTATCCTTGATGAGCGGCTGGTCAAAATCAGCGGTGGTGCGGAAGAAGCGGTGGTTGCCGAACTGCTGCTCCACGTCGGTCAGGCGGTCAGGGCGCGGCTTCTTGGTGACAACGTCCACCAGCCCGCCGGGTTCAGCCTGCCCATAGAGCACGGAGGCAGGCCCCTTGACCACCTGAATCTCCTCAACGTTCGCCATGTCCTGCGGAAAGCCGGAGGAGCTGTACTGGTCCAGCTTCATTCCATCCTGATAGAGAAGCGCGTTGGCGTCGAAGCCGCGAATGGAGAAGCTGTCCGACGTTCCATAGGAATCATTCGTCGGCGCCACACCGCTTACGTTCACCAGCGCGTCCACCAGGTTTACGGTCTGCTGGTCCTGCAACACCTGATGCGGAATCACCTGCACCGCCACCGGGGTCTCCATGAGAGGCAGGTCAACTTTTGTGCCGGCAATGGCGTCGGGAACCACATACAAGCCTGACTCCGTGACCGTGACGGTCTGATGCACCCCGGCCACGCGCATTGTGATTCGCAGTTCCGTTTCCGGGGCGGCCGTTGGCGGAATAACGAGCCCGGTGCGCGTGCTCTCAAAGCTTGCACTTTCCGCAGTCAGAATGTACTTTCCGGGCGCAATGCCGGAAATCACAAAATGCCCTTCGGCATCAGAAGATGTCGTAAAGATTGCCGTGCCCGCGGCGTCCCGCAGCGTAAGGCGGGCACCCGCGATCGCACTGCCCGAGGTGTCCTCAACGCTGCCCCGGATGTTGTGCGTGGCTGCGGTTTGGGGCGCCGCCCCTGCACTCACCGCCAGCAACAACACCAATAAAAGTGTGGATAAAGCACTGCTGAACCGATTCATACGCTCCTCTTTCCACTGACTTGATCCCTGCAAAACCGCAGCGAATGCCAAGGCGGAGACTTAACCGTCTTGAGAGCGATTGAAACTCACCCCTTGCTGGCCAACATGCGAACCAGCGGGGCCCTCACTCCCTGATCGCCCCAGTCAGGAAAATCCAAAACCTCCTCATAACGGACAATGCGCAGGGAGGGGACAAAAGTCTCCAGCAGCGCATTGATGGGGTAGCCGAGCCTGCCTCCGGACACCGAAATGCGGCCGACGTCCCGGCGATAGTGCTCCACCACCAGCAGACCTCCGGAAGTGAGCCCGTCCGTGAGATGGGAAGCCTGGAACAAAATCTCTCTGCCCACATAGAGGCCAACAATCAGGTCCCACCGGTCGCTGCCAAGGTCGAACGCGGAAATGTCAGACAGCACGTAGTTCATGGTCAGTCCCAGGCGCGCGGCTTCTTTCTTTGCAAGGTCAATTCCCTTGTCGGAAACGTCGACGCCGGTTACGTCCCAACCCAGGCGCGCCAGAAACAGCGAGTTCCTGCCTTGTCCCATGCCCACATCGAGCGCCCGGCCCGGCTTGCGGCCCTGCACCATCTCCGCCAGAAAACGATTGGGGAAACCCGGCACACCGGAATCCTGATTGGAATAGATTCCGTTCCACTGGTCACGAATTTGCTCGGTTGCCGGGGGCGACTGAAGAGCAAGCGCAGATACAGCGGGCAGGAACGCGATCGATTGCATCGCCGTCCTTCGGCTGATCTTTTTCATGGATTGCATCCTGTCTCCTTTAACAGCGTGCCGATCCTCTCGCGTCGATTTTGAATAACCTCGATCGCTCAGGACCGTTTGCGAAATGGGAGAAAATTGCATCCAGAGCGCAACGGTGTTCCCCCGGGAATTCACGGGGATGCGAAGGAATTCACTCTCCTTGCAGCCTACGCAGGAAGAAAAAGAGGATTCCCGAGGAGGCGAAGAATAGAACCGCGGGAATCGCAAAGAGCACCTGCCCGGTATTCCCGTCGGGCACCACCAAAATGCGGTCGCCGTACTCCTGGCGGTAGTGCTCAATGATCTCCCTGTCACCCATTCCGGAGGCGACCATTTCATCCACCTGCTGGCGCATCTCCTCTGCTGCGTCGCTCAGGTGCTGGGAGATGGGTTGGGTGTAACAGCACGGAGCGAGCAACGAATCATCAAGCCGTTTCACTTCAGCCCTTTGCTGGGGCGTCAGTGAAACACTGGTGGCGAGAAGCAGAAATGCGGCGGCGAAATTCAACGCAATTTTCCTTGCATTCAATGAAGGTTCATCGGCCAGTGCGGCCGGGGCATGGGCGAGACTGGAGGACCTTCCCGCCTTGCAAGAGACCAAATCACGCTCTGGAGACACACGTATCCACCGCACCATAGCGGCTGCCTTACGAGGCCATGGCGCTCAGGCAGTGATATAAGGACAACCTGTGCCGTTATTATTTGATCTTGAAGGAGCCGTCAGCAGCCTTCTCGCGATGCGCGCTGTGGCAGCCGCCGCAATTGGCCGTGGTCTCCTTAAAAGTTGCCGAGGCTTCGTCCAACTTGCCTGCTGATGCCTGCTCGGCAATTTTGCCAAACCCGTCGCGAGCCTGCGTGGCGAACTTGACTCCGTCCTCCGAGTTTTTTGCCGCCCAAAAGTCGTGTACCTGGTCGAAAACATCGTGAAGCGTCCGAGCGTCGGCAGCGGCAGCGGCGCCGTTCCCGGCCTTGAGATTCTTGCCCAGGCTGCCGCAGGCTCCCCCGGCGGATTGCATCAATTTTTGATGCTTGGGCGCATCCTGGCCCCATGCCGCCACGCAGAGGGTCAGGCATGCGGCGATCAGCAGAAATCGTTTCATAAAAGTCCTCCTGGCATTAAATCCGGGTGGCTCCGGCCCCCCTAAATTGGTGCTTCGCTAACTCGCAATCTTTCCGTAACGCTCGCCGAGCGCGTCCCAATTGATGACGTTGTAAAACGCGCTGACATAGTCGGCACGCTTATTCTGGTATTTGAGGTAGTAGGCGNNTACTTCAGGTAGTAGGCGTGCTCCCAAACGTCAATCCCAAACACGGGTTGGCGGCCGGCGGTCAAAGGTGAGTCCTGGTTGGGCGTGGATTCAATCAGCAGTTGCTTGTTCGGGTCAACGGTGAGCCAGGCCCAGCCGCTGCCAAAAACGCCCAACACCGCTTTGGTGAATTGCTCCTGGAAGGCGGAATAACTTCCGAATTTTGCCTCAATGGCCTTGCCGAGTTCACCGGCTGGTCTCGAACCGCTGTTCTTCCCCAGGCTGAGCCAGAAAAGGCTGTGGTTGGCGTGGCCTCCAGCATTGTTGCGCACGGCGGTGCGGATCTCTTCAGGAACGGCTGAGAGGTTTTGAACCAGAGTCTCCACCGGTTGCTTGCCGAGTTCGGGATGAGTAGCCACCGCCTTGTTGAGATTGTTGACGTAAGCCTGGTGATGTTTATTGTGATGGATCTCCATGGTTTTGGCGTCGATGTGGGGTTCGAGCGCGTCGAACGCGTAGGGCAGCGCAGGGAGCGTAAATGGCCCGCTTGGAACCGCGGGGATCTGCGCCGCTGTGGCCTCCGCTTTGATCGAACCCGCCAACGCCGCACCCAGCGCAAGATTGCCAAGGAAACCCCTACGGGTAAGATCTGCTTTTTCCATGATCTTCGCTCCTTCTCAGGAATTCGGACTTGTTCACCCATCGCGACCGGGCGCCATTGGGCGCCGGCCCCTGATTAAGCCAGGCCACCAAAATCGAGGTGTCAATGATGCGGGACCCAGCGCCTTTTTGGATCAGGGCGCCCAAGGGGATGCAGGGCGCCCGTCTCCCAGGCCTCAGGTCGGTGACTGAGACCTCATCCATGCTGTTGGGCAATGCAGCAGGAAGCTGAAAGAAATGATTTGATTCAGTGCTATGTTTTGGGCTTGGAGCCGTCGGTGGCGCAGCCACCCTTGCTCTTGCATGTATTCTTCCCCTTACACCCGTTATTCCCGGAGCTGCAGCCGCCCTTGCCGGCACAGGAGTTCCTTCCCTTACAGGCATGCTTCTCCTTTGGTTGGTCGGCGGCGATCAGGCCCTTGCTTATGGAGGAAAAGGATCTTGTGGGATTTGTGTTCTGTGCGAACGCTTTGTTTCCGGCCACAATACCGGCCAGCGCGGCACCCACCATTAGTGACTTCATCGATTTCGTCATGGTTATCTGCCTCTCTGAGATAAATTTGGTCGAGCTCCCATAGTTGGTCTTCACCTTGTTCAAATTGTCCTTGCGCGCGACGTCGGCTGGAATTTCCCATCAAGCTGGGAAATAACCTGCCAGAAGAGGTATTCGTACACCCCTCGAAGCGAGTGCAAGCCAAGCCCCACGCTGAATCTTAGAGAAGACCGGCCATGGTGTCGATGCGGCATATTGTCGCACCACCCCCAACTGGGCTGATTGTCATGTTCTGGAAAACGTGGTTTGTGTGATACTCAGGAACGGAACTTCAAGCGGTGCCTCGTTACCATCGCAATGCACGGAGACTTGATGAAGAGAGAGATCTATGCAGGGCGATGTGAATTGTAGCGTCGATCTCTGATCGACGAAGGCGGTCGGAGACCGCCGCCTTGAGTTTCTACATTTCCGGTTCAACCACGCTGGTTCAACCACCCCGGCGCTAACGCGCCGCCCCTCCTCGTCCGAGGAGGGGAGCTTTAACCGGCGGCTCCCCTCCTAAATTAGGAGGGGCCGAGCGCTAGCGAAGGGGGTGGTTTCAGTAAGCGCCGGGGTGGTTTCAAGTGCGCAATTCGCGGAGCCAGCCAATTTACAAACCCCAGTCGGCGGTCGGAGACCGCCGCTACAGCCCATGGCGCGATGGCTTATTTCGTCCCGTACAGTGAGAAGAGATGCGAGTTTGCGTAACCGAACAGCGTGACCCACCAGCGCCCGAGCTGCGGCCGACGGGCGAACTTGCGCCCAGCCTTGCGCTTCCCTGGATCGCCAAGCTGCGGGATGGAATGCTGCTGGGGCAGTTCGTGCTCATCCTTCTCACCCATTTCCTGTTTCACATTGCGCTGCCGCTGGGGTGGATGGCGATTCCGCTGGCAGTGATGACCGCAAGCAACCTCAGCCTGCACCGCTTCATGAAGTTCTTCACCGCCCGCTATGCTCTGGGACTACTACTCGCCCTCGACTCCGTATGCCTCACCGCACTTCTGGCTTTGTCGGGGGGCGCGGCAAATCCCTTCAGCCTTCTGTTTCTGGTGGAAATCACCTTGTCCGCAGTTGTCCTGAGCAAGGCGTGGACGTGGACGCTGGGAGGACTTTCCATTCTCGGGTTTGCCTCGCTGTTTTGGGCGCACGTTCGCATTCCGGTCTTCGAAGGGCATCACGACTCAGAGGGGTTTTCCATCCATCTGGTGGGCATGTGGATCGCCTTTGTGGTGGGCGCGCTGCTCATCACCGTGTTCATTGGCAAGGTTTCTGAAGCCCTGCGCCGCCAGGAGCAGGAGGCGTTGCAGTTTCAGCAGCGGCTGGCGAATCATGAACGGCTGGCTTCCATCGCCACGCTTGCGGCCGGGGCTGCGCACGAACTCGGAACTCCGCTGGCAACCATCGCCGTCGTATCGCGCGAGCTGGAGCTTTATACAAATGGATTGGACTCTGGTGCGAGCGTGGCCGATGATGCGCGGCTGATTCGCTCCGAAGTGGAAAGGTGCAGTGAAATTCTTCGCCAAATGAGCGGAAGGGGAGGCGAGCCCGCGGGTGAATTCCCAATGGCGATCAGCCTGAAGGAAATTTGCGCGCAAGTGAAGGACGGGCTTGCGAGCGGCAAAGCGGATCTTATTGACGTGCGGGTTGAAGAAGATGCCAAACCCGTTCTGCCCGCCAACGCCACACGCCAGGCGCTTCTGGCGCTGGTGAAGAACGCGCTGGAATCGGGCACGAATGGAAACCACGTCACCCTTGCGGCGCAATCATCGGGGGGAAAGATCTCATTCACCGTTCACGATGCCGGGTCGGGTATGACGCCAGAGACCCTGCGGCGGATTTCCGAACCGTTCTTCACCACCAAGGGCACCGGGCGGGGGCTGGGTTTGGGAACATTTCTGGTGCGCCTGTTTGCGGAACGATTGAATGGGAGCCTGACGTTTGAATCGGAGGTTGGATCAGGGACGACAGCATTTCTGGAATTACCCCTGCTTCATCATGACGGAAAAGGATAAACCCGCCGCGCTGATCGTGGATGACGATGACGTCTTCCACAACCGGCTACGCCGCGCCTTTGAACTTCGGGGGTGGGAGGCTCACGTTGCCGCTTCCGGTGAGGAAGCCATGCTGCGCGCGCGCGAAACCTCGCCTGACCTGGCCGTGGTGGATCTGCGCATGCCCGGCGAGTCGGGTCTTGATGTGGTGAAGAGCCTGCGGGAGTTTGATGCCACCATTTCCATCATCATCCTGACGGGATATGGAAGCATTGCCACCGCGCTTGAGGCCGTGCGCTGCGGGGCGGACCACTATTTAAGCAAACCCGTCGATGTTGACCAGATTCTTGCAACCTACGAAGCCGTGCGATTCTCCACGCTGGGTGAAACACAACCACCCGCCACGGTTCCCAGCCTGGCACGGGTGGAATGGGAGCACATTCAACGCGTTCTGACCGATTGCGGAGGCAACGTCTCCCAGGCGGCGAAGCTCCTCGGCTTGCATCGCCGCTCCCTGCAGCGAAAGCTCTCAAAATATCCTCCGCGGAATTGACATCAGACATACTGCGTAGCCTCGGCGCATTCTGCCGGCTGGAATGTTTCGTGGAGGATACGGAAACCCAGTGCCGTGGGACCTTCGCCCGATTTGAAATGAAAAATGCCCTTCCCTGCGCATGTTTGAACCACGAATTAAGGCATGGCCAGACTCGCACCGACGTTTGTATTGGTGACGAGTGGTCGCCAAGGTACGCGAATAACTATCGATAATAGCACCCCCTCCGTGAATCCGAAATAACGCGAGAATCGGGAGACCGACGTGAAGTTTCGGGACGCTCCTCCCTGCCAAAGTGCACACTGTCGTTCAGAGACAGGGAGCATTTCGAACAATCACTCTCGCATGCCATTTACGCGAACTCGCACGTTCTTGCCACCCAGAGACGGTTGATGACTGCGGACGATCCCACAGCCCCGCCCGCGTCATACTGCCAAGCCACCACTGGCATTCATGCTGCCGTCATCGTCTGAAACATTGAAACGACTAGGTGATATCGCCAGCGTAGATCTCGCTAAATGGTGTTCAAAATGGGCGAGATAAGTCCTAAGTTTTATGGAACTTATGGTTGGCTAGTTTCTTAATGGTGTTCAAACCGTGTTCAGGCAAGCGTCGAAATTTGTAAATTATTGAAAGTTGGAGCGGGAGACGGGGATCGAACCCGCGACGTCCAGCTTGGGAAGCTGGCATTCTACCGCTGAATTACTCCCGCTCTACGTCGTTCGAAGCAAAACTCAGGCCAACAGCATACCACAAACGGTTCCCGGTCAAGTAGTCCCCCTGAAGCCCGGGGATGTGACAATATGTCGTCCAGTCCCATGGGGGCAGCGGCGCCCATCGCTAGGCCCCCGCCAAGGCGCTTTCCAAGTCCTCCATCAGGTCGCTTGCATCTTCAAGCCCCACGGACACACGGATAAGGTCCGGTGTAATCCCCATCTTCAACTGTACCTCACGAGACATGGATGCGTGGGTCATAGTGGTGGGGTGTTCGATCAGCGATTCCACCCCGCCCAGCGATTCCGCGAGGGTGAAGGTCTTGCAATTAGCCAGAAGATGATTTACGGCCGCTTCTCCACCGCTCAGACGGAACGAAAAAGTTCCTCCGGATCCCGTCGTTTGGCGCAGCGCCAATTCATGTTGAGGGTGGCTTTCCAAACCCGGATGCAGCACGGTCGCAACTTTGGGATGCTTCTCCAACCAGCGGGCGATAGCAAGCGCATTGCGATTATGTTCCTCCATGCGGAGAGCCAGGGTCTTGACTCCGCGCAGAACGAGGAAGCAATCCTGCGGGCCGGCGCACGTTCCCATGGCGTTCTGGAGAAAGCCGATCTTTTCTGCCAGGACAGGATCATTGACCACCACTGCCCCGCCCACCACATCGGAGTGTCCGTTGATGTATTTGGTGGTCGAATGTGTGACGATATCGGCGCCCAGTTGCAGCGGCCTCTGGAAATAGGGCGAAAGGAATGTGTTGTCGCAGATCACCCGCGCCCCATATTCATGGGCAAGGTCGGACACGGCGCGGATATCCACGAGATTCATCAGCGGATTGGTGGGCGACTCCAGCCAAACCGCTTTAGGCTTGTCAGCAAGGGCGGCACGCAGTTTCTCCGCGTTGCGCAGGTCAACATAGTGGGCTCGAATCTGCTTGTTGGCGAAGACCGACTCAAACAGGCGATAGGTACCACCATAAAGGTCATCGTGGACGACGATCGTGTCGCCCGCGGAGAACATCATGAGCACCGTTGCTTCGGCAGCCATGCCCGTGGCAAAGGCGAACCCATTCGAGCCGCCCTCCAACTGCGCCAGGCAGGATTCCAGAGCCTTTCGCGTGGGATTGCCGCTGCGGGAGTAATCAAACGGTCCCGGCTCCCCCACCCCACGGAAAGCAAAAGTAGAGGTCTGATAAATGGGCGTCATCACCGCGCCCTGATGTTCCTTGGGGTCGTGCCCTGCATGGATCGCCAGCGTTTTGAATTTCATGATTCCTCAGAGAAAATGGACCTGCAATCGGCCCGGTTGGCTGCTGAACGGCTTCATGCCAGACTGCATTGAAAGGCTTTATCGAAATCAACCACGGTAAACAAGAGAGATACCTGCTTTTTCAGGATAGGTACCTGCCGCATTGCTGTCAAATGCAAATCGATGGACACCGTGTGACAAGGGACCTTCGCCAAGGGAACCTGCCCTGCCCACCATGCCTTTTGACTTTCTTCCCGGCCGCCCGCCTCATTTATCCAGCAATCCCAAGCCTCGAAGCCAATGGAGGAGCAGCGTTGGCCATTCGCCCAAGGCAGGATCGCCCAAATCCAAACCCACGCCATGAGGACCCTTCTGAAAAATGTGCAGCTCCGCGGGAACGTGCACTCTGTGCAAGGCCAAATAGAAGGCCACGCTGTTTTCCGACGGAACCGTGGTGTCCTCACTGGTGCTGAAAATGAACGTCGGAGGCGTCTGCGGCGTGACGTGAGACTCATTGGAAAGGTCCGCCAAGAGCTTGGGGTCGGGCGAATCGCCGAGTAGTGCCTGGGCAGACCCACGATGGGAATAGGGCGCCGTCATTGAAACCACTGCATAGCACAGAACAGCGAAATCCGGCCGCGAGCTGACGCGGTCAATCGGGTCAGAAGCGCCCGGGTTGCCGCTGTCAAAATGTGTTTCCGCGGTTGAAGTCAGGTGGCCACCGGCGGAGAATCCCAACATGCCAATACGGTCAGGCTTTAAGCCATAGTCCGCCGCATGTGCGCGCACCCAACGTATGGCGCGCTGCGCATCACCTAATTCAATGGGATGGTGATAACGAGGCCCCAAGCGATACTTCAAGATGAAAGCGGAAATCCCCGTCGCATTCAGCCAGTTCGCCACCTGCCGGCCTTCGTAATTCATTTCCAAACCACGATAGCCGCCCCCCGGCGCGATAATCACCGATGTGGGAGCTCCATGCGCGGCAGGGTAGTAAGTTAGTGTGGGAATATCGCTATCATCATGTCCCAGTGCTCCAGGAGCACCGTTCTCCCATAGTGGGATCGTCTGAGTCTCCTGCGAGTCCTTGAGGTTGGATACGATTGCAGCAGGCTTTTGTGGATAAGCCGATAGAGCTTTCAGAGAAACGAACGAAAGGACCAGGAAAACGCGAATGAACGATCTCATGAAACCTCCGTAAAATTTGCCCTTTCGGGCTGCGCAAACAGCGCCTTGCTCTCCACTCTTGAAGAGGGCGCACGAATCATATCATGCAAGCTTATTTCGGCATTTAGAATACCCGGTTTTTGCCCCATACAATTCATTCTAAACAACTTATTGTAAACTTACGATAACTCGTTTGTTTTCATCAACTAATAAGGAGCACTCTCTCTTGCCTTTTGTTTTCAACAAACTATGAGGAGCAACCTTCATTTTTAACATCTTTTTGTATGGGGTGCTATTAAGGAGGATTTGGTGATTCTTGGGGACTCTTGCGGGGGGGCGGCCGGAATGGCTCGGGCCTTCATTTCAGTTCTAGCCTATACCTTTTGGCTCGAAAAGTCAAGAGACAAACTGTCCGCTAGCGGCGGGGGCTCTCCCCCTTGACGTTTGTCCTGTTGCGGGATAACGTGGGTTTTTGCCATGTCGAACAACCAAACTCATCCTCTCGGTGTTCTCCGGATTCTGGAAAGAGTGGCCCCCAACGCTCCCGGCATTTCCGACTTGCCGCAAGAGGTGGCACAGGCTCTGGATGGACTGGCATTGCCCCCAAGCGCGCTCCGAGCCAAACGCATCGCCATTGGTGTGGGCAGCCGCGGTATTGCCAGCATTGATCTGCTGGTTCGGGTGCTATGCGATTGGCTGAAGGCGCAGGGCGCGCGTCCCTTCGTCTTCCCCGCCATGGGCAGCCACGGCGGCGCGACAGCGGAGGGGCAGCATAAAGTCCTTGAACATTACGGCCTCACGCCGGATTTCCTGGGCGCGGAAGTGCTCTCCTCCATGGAGGCCGTTCCGCTGGGAGCAACACCGGAAGGCTTCCAGGTCTATATGGACCGCCAAGCCTGGGAGGCCGATGGCGTGATTCTGCTGAACCGCGTGAAGCCGCACACGGATTTTTCCGGCAGGATTGAAAGCGGCATTCTCAAAATGATCGCCGTGGGCATGGGAAAGGCGCAGGGCGCGCTGGAATGTCACCACTGGAGCTGGAAATTCGGGTTTGAAAAGATCATCCGGGCAATGTCTGCAAAGACGCTGGCGACGGGAAAGATTCTGGCTGGTGTTGCCATAGTGGAAAACGAGTTTCATCAAGTCGCGGCGGTACGTGCGGAGGCCGCAGAAGGCATCGTGGCATTGGATGAAGCTTGTTTGCAAATCGCCCGGCCTCTGGTGGCGCGAATTCCCTTCCCCAAACTCGATCTCCTGATCGTGGAGGAACTGGGCAAGAACATCAGCGGCACGGGGCTTGATACGAAAATCGTTGGACGCGGGGTGGAACTGCATGAGGGTGAAGCGCCGCAGATTCGCCTGATCTACGTCCGCGACCTCACCGCCGAAAGTGCGGGCAATGCCTTGGGTGTCGGACTGTCCGACGCGATCCACGAACGCCTTTACCAGAAAATTGATCTCAAGAAGATGTACGCGAACGCCAAGACCTCCATGAATCCGCCCATGCCGCGCATCCCCATTTTCTTTCCCGACGATCAGCAGGCGCTGGCTTGGCTCCTGGGCGCGCTGGGCAGTCCTGAACCAGCCGAGCAACGCATGGCGTGGATTCGCAACACGCTCAACCTCCAGCGCATCGCCGTCTCTGAATTGCTAGCACAAGACGCTGCAGCACTTTCCGGCTGGCGGCTACTACCCGAGCCCTTTGCGCCCGGGTTTGACGATTCAGGCAACCTCCTCACCCCATCTCTATAAGTTACCGTAGTTAAGCATTCAAATGAATGAGCAGGATCGGTATGATCCAAGGCAGGTTTGGTAATACGGCCTTGCCCCAATTCCCAACTGTTCTATCGAATCTTGACTCCCACGCACGGGAGCCTCAGAATAAAAGCTTCGCCAGGGTAATTTCGCCTCACGCCGAAATGGGCTTTCAACATTAACCATGAATCCATTGCAACCCAGCATTGACCGACTCCGAAGCCTGACCGGCCCAGGGCTCGCGTTGTTTACTTTCATCTTATTTGCCGCGACGGCCCGTGCCCAAGGAACACCCGCTCGCCTTGAGTGCAACTCTCTTTCCAGTATCATCCTCGGCCGTGCAGTGGATTATTGCGCCGCACTCCCCCCGGGATATGATGCTGGGACAGCGCGATACCCATCGCTCTATTTTCTCCACGGCCTCTTTGAGAATGAAAAGAGCTGGAGCGAGCACAGTGGGCAGCAAACGTGGGAAAGCCTGATAACCCAGGGCAAGATCGGCAAGTTCATCGTGGTGATGCCTGATGGCGGGGAGAGCTTCTACATCAACTCCTTTGACGGCCACGAACGCTACGAGGACTTCTTCATTCAGGAGCTCATACCGGCGATTGATCGAAAGTATCGTACGATTGCCAACCGGAATGCCCGCGGAATTAGCGGCGTCTCCATGGGTGGCTACGGGGCGCTGCATCTCGGCATGCGGCATCCAGGCGTTTTCGGATCATCCAGCGCCCACAGTGCAGCACTGATTGCCCGATTTCCTCATCCCCTTCCCACGGATGGGCGGTGGGGATTCTATGCCCGGGTCTTGCAAATGCCCTTTGGATCCCCTCTGAACGAAGCCTATTTCGCCTTGAACAACCCGCTGACACTGGCCGGGCAACCCGAGCAATTTGCCAACTTGAAACTCTACTTCGACTGCGGTGATCAGGATCGCTATGGGTTCGACGCAGGCGCCAAACAGTTGGACGAGATCCTAACGTCCAAGGGTTTCCCCCACCAATTCGTCCTCCGGCCAGGCAATCACGGCTGGAGTTATTTGGACCAGTATCTGCACTTCTCGCTGGAGTTCCACTGGCAGGTTTTCAGCCAGGCAGGGGGCGCGAAGTGAAGCGCGATTAAGTTGTAGCTCTAATGGACACAATTGGGGGGCCTGAGGCAATGGACAAACTTCGCAACATTTTCGTGCTGCTTGCGCTCTTCGCTGTGAGCGCAGGAACCGGGGCGGCAAGTTCCGCTGCGGAAGCCCGCGTGCTGGATTACGTCCGCACCCACCTCCAACCCGGCCAACCCTTGATGGTCACGGACCTTTATAACCGGGTCTTTACCCAACCCGACGAACGACGAGCCCTAAATAAACTGTATAATGCCTTCTTTCGTATCCCCCTTTTCGTAGCCAATTATCAGGAGAAATTCAAATCACCACCCACACTGGCTGTAATCGCCCAGCAGTTTGATCTGCATTCGCCGGCTGACGCTGACGTCCTTCTGCGGGTCATGGAATCCGATCCCCGGGTTCCACCGTTTCTCACCCGCGATTCCAAGACCGGTCAAATCACTCACGTGGATGTGGACAGGATCAAAACCGACCCGAAGTTTGGCCAGGTGCTGGCGCGCCAGATTGGTGGATGGGATGGCAATCCCGCCCCGGATGCCACGCTGACACGCATGGAAGGGGGAGAGCTCCACATTGCCGATTTCCAGGGCAAAGTGTTGCTGCTGGAAGTCTGGTTCACCGGATGCCCACCCTGCATGCAGGAGGCGCCGGCGCTATCGTCCCTTAACCACGAGCTTTCCGCGCGCGGGCTGGTGATATTGGGCGCCAATGCGGACCGCATCCTGGGCCTTGAATACAATGATTCGGCGCGCCAGCATTTTATCCAGGAGCACCACATCACTTATCCCATCGCAAACTGGACCACCGAGGCTGATCGCGCTTATGGCGGCATTTCAATCTTCCCCACCCTCTTCCTGGTCGATCGAAAGGGAATAGTACGAAACCACTGGATCGGATACGTCCAATTGGAAGCTCTTCGCGAGGCAATTAACGGAGTCTTGAGCGAGAACTGACGGGCAGACGTATAATGCTAAACGAAGACTGGAAGCACTTCTTTGTCGGGGTGGCGGGTAAATTACGAGGTGCATTGCTACAGCCGAAACTCTAAGAATTCGTCCGATATTCCTCCACGCCATTTGGGGAGGCGTTGCGGCCATGCACCCCGGGGTGGCAGCGCAGCCTACAAGTTTCTCCTTTTAATATTATTGCTGGGATATTGCTGTGGGCAGAGCCGTGCACAGGATGCGCACAGCCTGACGGGGCGGCCGGTCACAAGCATTCAACTCCAATGCGACTGCAACCTGAATCTTCAGAATTTTCCAGGCGCTGTAACCCAGGAGACCGGCAAACCTCTTGACCCCGCGAAAATCTCCAACAGCCTCAAGCGGCTCTACGCCACCGGGCGTTTTGCCGAACTGCGCGCGGATGCCGCACCGCAGGGCGATGGCATCTTTATCACCTTTGTCGCCAGCGCACAATACTTCATCGGCATTATCACTGCGGAAGGCAATCCTGGTCCGATTGAAGCCCGGGCGCTGGTTACCGCGTCGCGATTACGGCTGGGCCAACCGCTTACGGAGGATGATCTGGCCGCTGCTCACAAACGCCTCAGTGACCTGCTGGTTGCCAACGGCTACTACCAGTCTGCCATCACCCACAAGATTGAACGCAATCCCAACACGCTGGAAGCGAACATTGCTTTTACCATCAAACCCGGCCCTCCCGCACGGGTAAGCGCAGTGCAATTTATAGACGACTCGGGATTTCCCCCCGGACGGCTAATGAAGGTTTCCGGCTGGCATCCCCGCTTGTTCCTGACGGCCGCAAGAGTTGAACACGGCCTTTACCGCCTGCACCAATTCTATGTGGCGCATGGACGCATTCAGGTGAACGTCAGTATTCAACAGAGGATCTACGACGCCAAAGCCAACACGGAAAAATTGGTAATCAAAGCGGAGGGCGGTCCCCTGCTCCGGGTGCGGGTGCAGGGAGCATCCATATCCTCCGCTCAACTGCAAAACCTGCTGCCCGTGTTTCACGATGGCGTAGCTGATGACCAGTCGTTGGCCCTCAGCTCGAAATCGTTGGAAGGCTATTTTCAACAAAAGGGCTATTTCTTTGTCGCGGTAAAAACCAACCGCGTGCCCCGCAAGGACCCACAACCCCACACCGAAATTCTGTTCTCAGTAGCCCTGGGGCAACAGGGTAATTTCGCCGGCTTCGGAGTAAAGGGCAATAGTGCCATTCCGACGGCGGAATTGCTATCCGCCATCACGCCGCCCGCCCAGGGAGTGTTTCCGCCGCGGCCGACCTTCAGCCAGGAGCTTATGGACCAGAAGGTCTCAGCGCTTCTGGCGATTTACCAGTCGCGGGGATATCTTGACGCCCACATCACTCCGGCCATTCATGACAACTACGGAAATGTCCCCGGACGGAGATACATCGCTCTGGAGATTGAAGAAGGCGCGCGCACAACAATTCACGCACTCACTCTGTCGGGCCTTGACGCCGCTACAGAAACCAAGCTCTGGCCAGCGCTCGTCTGCAAACCGACGCGGCCCTATTCGCAGGATGGCGCGCACGCGGACCGCGACCGCATTCTCGATTATCTCGCCGATCATGGATATACGCGGGCTACGGCCAGTTGGCGCACCAAGCCTGCAATAGCCCCGAATCAAGTGGATTTGGAATTCCAGGTTGTGCCCGGGTCCCAGGACCACATCCAGCGCATTGTCGTTCTGGGAGATGAACACGTGCGTCCTGCCCTTGTGAATCGCGAACTGCTAATCCACCCGGGTGAACCGATCAGTCAGAGCACCGTTCAGGAGTCCCAGCGGCGTCTTTACGATTTGGGGATCTTCAACCAAGTCCAGATCACCCCCCAGGATCAGCCCGACTCCGAGACGGAAAAAACTATGCTCGTTGGGCTGGAGGAATCCCGGCGCTGGGTTCTGGGTTATGGTGGGGGCTTTGAAGTCCAAAAACTGGGCAGCAACGAACCGCAAGGTCAATACAAGGAAAGCCCGCGGTTGTCTCTAAGCCTCACCCGTTTGGACGTGGGTGGGCATGGCCAGACTTTCAGCATGGGCGGCCGGCTTTCCAATATCGACACAGGCGCGAACATGGGTTATCTGATCCCGCGCCTGTTCAATCGCGACGACCTTAGCCTGCGCATCAACGGTTTGGTGGATCGATCTCGCGACGTCCTGACCTTCATTTCCGACCGCAAAGAAGCATCGATAAGCATTGAGAAGCGCTTCAGTCCGTCCACCCTTCTGATCGGGCAGTATAGTTTCAGACGTGAGGAAGCCCTCGATATTGCCAGCAAAATTTCGGGGCTGGATGCTGCCGTGCTCAGCCTGCCCGCGCCGGTGGGCATGTTGGGCGGGAGCTTTGTGATGGATCATCGCGACAACCCTGCCGACGCCACCCGCGGCAGCTACACTCTGATGGATGCGGGAGTCTCCTGGCGGGATTTTGGATCGCAGGCAGACTTCCTCCGCTTTACAGGCCAAAACTCCACTTATCATGCCCTGAATTCACACTTGGTTTTTGCGCGAAAAACCCAGTTCGGAGTCGTTTCGCCTTATGGAAGTTTGTACAGCGTAACCGTTCCGGCGAGCAACGGCCAACCAGCCCAGGTCATTCACACTAATTTCATCCCATTGACGGAACGTCTTTTTATGGGCGGCAGTGAATCCATGCGCGGATTCTCCATCAACCAGGCTGGCCCACGCGATCCTAACACCGGCTATCCCATCGGAGGCAACGCGCTTTTCTTCAACTCGTTTGAATTACGAACGTACTTCGCGCAAAAGCGCTTCGGACTCGTCCTGTTCCAGGACTCTGGGAATGTCTATTCCAGCATTCGCTTTATGCGCATTTTCAAGTTTCAACAGAGTTCGCCCGCGGATTTCAATTACACTTCCAACGCGGTCGGCTTAGGCCTTCGATACCAAACACCTGTGGGCCCGATTCGTTTCGACGTGGGTTACAATCTCAATCCCCCGCGGTACGACGTGATTACGACTACAAATGGAGTAACCAACACCGAGGTGCAGCGATTATCGAACACGCAATTTTTCATCAGCATCGGCCAAAGCTTCTGATCCTCTTTGTACTGGCGGCAATCACGCCCGGCGGGTCAATCCGCACCTCGGGGGAAACACTCGACAGCGTGGTTGCCTCCATCGGCAATCTGGCCATCACCTCAAGTGACGTGGAGCAGGAGTACCGGTTTGAGCGTTTTCTCGATGCCGAATGGCCCCCGCCCGCGCCTACGCCCACGGCACTCGCCAGCGCCAGGGAGCATCTAACTTATCAGGTGCTGTTAACCCGCGAAGAAAACCCCGGACCCGCCGACAAAGCAGCCAGCGAAAAATCTGCGGCAGAGCGACTGGCAGCACTGCACAAGGAATATCCGCACCCGGAGGATTTCCAGCGCGCCCTCAAAGAGCTGGGGATGACCGAGGCGGAGCTATTAGTGCGCATTGCCCAACAAGACCTCCTGATGCACCTGATCGATGAACGCCTGCGCCCTGCCGCTTCCCCAAGTGATGATGCTGTCTCGGAATATTATCAGTCCACGTTTGTGCCGGAATTTCAAAAGAAAAATGGCAGCGCGCCGATCCCTCCTCTTCCAGAGGTGGAAGGTGGGATCAGGGAAATCCTCCTGCAAAAGCGCATGAATGAACTGCTGGATCAATGGATCGAAGAGCTGAAACCGACAACGAATGTACGGTTTCACACGTTTTAAGAGCAGGTGTCACGAGTTAGGATTTAGGGACCAGGGGTTCGTATCGAATCTGGTTTTTCGATTTTCGATCCTCAAGTTTCCAGGTTCGAGTTTCGATTTTCGAATTTCGTTCTACGTAAGGATGGCTGCCTACGCGTTGGAAAGTCTCCAAACCGGTTCGCCTCACGATATACCTGGCGGAAAACCTGCTGGTGTTATCGCTCGCCTCTCTCATTGTTATGAGCTCAGGCTGGTTCCAACGTGTGATGGAGCGCAAGGTCATCACCGGATTGGAGAGTGTCACGGGCGGCCGCGTGGAAATCGGCCGCTTTCACTTTAAACCGTGGCTCTTCCAAATTACGCTACAAAAACTCGTAATTCATGGCACGGAGGGCGTCAATGAACCATCGCTGCTTTCGGTGCGTGACGTCGAAGTGGGTGTAAGCCCCGTGCATTTGTTGCATCGTCAGCTTCGCTTGCGCCATGTTGACGTGGACGGGCTCCAGGTGCATATCCGAACTGATCTGCAAGGGGTCACCAATCTTCCCAGCAAGGAAGGGCAAACCTCCACGCAGCAGGGCTTGGCGAGTTTAATGAATCTTTCGATTGGACGCCTGACGGTGTCTCACTCAACCTTTGCCTGGAACGACCAGGTCAGACCCGTTGAACTGGAAACGCGCGACTTGGCGGTTCTGCTCCACATGACTCGGGGCCGCTATATTGGCACAATCTCTTCTTCCGCCACTTCGATCCGCTCCACCGGCTGGTCGATACCACCCGTCAATTTCAATAGCCGCTTTGACTTTTCCGCCAACGAGTTTGTTTTCAACTCCTTGGCATGGCAAACGCAAGGGATGAGGGGCGACGCTGCTTTTACCCTCATTCCCCACCCCTCGCTGCGCGGGACGGGCTCGTTCCATGCAGCGGTGGATCTCCCCGCGCTGGCACCGATTCTTCACGCACCCGAATGGCGCGCCGGAACCGTGCAATTCGAAGGGAATGCCACCTTTCAAGATGGAAGCTTCTCGGCGCAGGGCCGGGCACAGGGCCGCAAAGTGGCGATCTTCCTGCCCAACTTTGCCCCCATGATTATCGATGCAACCTCGAACTACACCCTGGAAAATAGCAAAGTGAATCTTACCAACCTTCTCGCATCGGTTTGGGGAGGCACCACCGAGGGGAGCATGGAATTGAATTTCCAGGGTTCAGAGGCAAAGTTTTTGTTGAATACCCGGCTCCATCAGGTGCGTCTGGATCACCTGCTGGGAATTCCGGGAACGCCACCCCTTTTCGCAGTTCAATTGCACCCCGTTTCGATGGCCGATGGCACCTATCACGCTGCGTGGACCGGACGGGGGGATAACCTTCAAGGAAGCTTTGAGCTCGCCATGCAAGCGCCTCCAGGAGTTTCCCCCAATATGCTTCCAGTTGGTGGAACAGCCCACGGCACCATGGAAGTTGACAACAGCGGATTTACTCTTCACCTTGCGGACTCAGAGTTCCGGACGCCGCATTCTCACATCACGGCGCGCGGAACGCTGACACCCAAAATTGTCTCTCCCGCGACGGCCGAACCGCTGACATTCGACCTCTCGACCGACAACTTCCAGGAATGGCGAGCCTTTTTCCAATCCGCGCTTGCCTCCACTTCCGGAATCCCGCTGGAGCTTAAGGCGCGGGCGGAGTTGTCCGGCCAACTCAGCGGTACCTACGCTGCCCCGTCCTTTGCAGGCCAAGTCAATATGGGCCAGTTCCAATATCAGGGGTGGACGTGGGACCGGCTCACGGCATCGCTGCTGCTCAATCCCAGCTTAATTCAAGTTTCAGGCGGGCGCGTTGAACATGAAAGGAGCTCTTTTGAGCTGAGTGGTTCCGCCAATCTCGATGATTGGCAACTCGCTCCGAGTTCCGTGATTCATTTTTCTGCTCAAGCGCAGCACACTCCCATCGAGGGACTGAAGGCGGCAATCAATGTGAACCTTCCCGTACGCGGCATGGTCAGCGGCCACTTGGATGTGGAGGGAACCACATCGACCCTGGCGGGGTCCGGCATAGTCAGGATCGATGATGGCGCTTTTGCCGACGAACCGTTTGACTCATTCTTCACCCAATTGCAGGTTGCACGGTCGGTTTGGAACCTGAAGAACATTCAGTTAAGAAAGAACAGGGGGCAATTAACCGGCGACCTGGCACTGGAGCCCGGACGGCGTTTTGCCTCCGGGCAGCTGGAGGGGACCGGATTCCGCCTTGCGGATATCCATCGATTGCCGATCACTGCGTCCATCTCGAATCCCAAGGGTCGATTGGAGGGAGAGCTGAATTTTGAGGCGCGCGGCCAGGGATCCCCAGAGAATTTCCACCTGCAAAGTTCGTGGCGGCTGCAGGATTTGAGCGTTGCAGGAACTCCCTTGGGTGAAATCCACGGGACCCTCGCGGGAGAAGGAAACCAGCTCACGCTTGTGGGTAACAACCAAAGCACCTCAGGAAGTTGGCACCTTCGTGCGACGGCGACGGCACAGGGTGATTGGCCCATCGAGGCGGAGGGTGAGTACTCCAACCTGCGCGCCGACCCGTGGATTCGCGCCTTCTTTAATCGCGAATTTGCCGCCGCAGTTACTTTGGGCGGCTCCCTCCACGCCAAGGGGCCCCTCCGAGCGCCGGCGAAAATCGACCTCCAATCCCATGCCAGCAATATTGAGGTGGATTTTCCCAGCATTCAATGGCGAAACGCCCAATCTGTCGACGTGCATTACTACCAGGACAAGCTAACACTGAGCCGGTTCACCATGCGTGGACCTTCCACCGAGCTTGAAATTGCGGGGACGGTGGGCCTTGCTAATGGTGTTGCCTTGGGACTGACCGCCGAAGGCACCGCGAACGCCGCCTTGCTGACGATATTTGACGCCAAACTTCTGGCCACAGGCCGCTCCGCGCTGCATTTGCGCCTCACCGGAACCCCGGACCACCCCCTCATGAACGGAGCCATGGATGTTCAGGATGTGAACCTGGGTTACAATGGCCTGCCCTTCCGCTTCAACAACCTGCAAGGCACTATTAAACTTGAGGGCGAACGCGCCGTCATCAGTTCCCTGCACGGCATCTGCGGCGGAGGGACGGTGAACATCAACGGCTTTGTAACCCTGGTGCAAAGCCCGCGGTACGAAGTGCGAGCTGACCTTAGCCAAGTCCGCGTCCGCTACCCCGAAGGTTTCACCTCCGTGTTTGACGGCGACCTGAGGCTGTCAGGTGGCGTCGGGCAGGGGCAATTACAAGGGGAGCTTGTGGTTCGCCAGATGGTTGCCAATCAAAACATCAATTTCATCGCCAAGGTCATTGAATCTTCCAATTCAATGGCCGAATCAGCATCCGTTGTCACTTCACCGCTCGCCTCCATGATCCGGTTGAATGTCCGGGTCACCTCCGCCCCGCCCGTGCAGTTGCAAACGCCCGGGTTTCGTATGATGGGAGATATTGATATCAGGCTCCAAGGGACGCTGGCCAATCCAGTCCAGGTGGGAAGCATTCACTTCCTAAGCGGGGAGACGATATTCCGTGGCAATCGCTACACTCTGGTGCGGGGCGACATGAACATGACCAACCCCTTTCGAACTCAGACCTACCTGGACATGGAAGTGGAAACCCACGTACAGAATTATGACTTGACGCTCGATATTTCAGGCCCCCTTGACAGGCTGAAGTTTTCATACCGCTCTGACCCGCCTCTGGCCAATACGGACATTATTTCGCTCCTGGCGCTTGGCTATGTGCGACAGGAGGGATCTTTCGCTGCCGTGGGGGGAAATCCCACCGCCACGATTGGCGCGTCCGCCATTCTCTCCGAAGCCCTTTCCACCCAAACGACCAGCCGTATTCAGCATCTGTTCGGGGTAAGCCGAATCAAAATAGATCCTAACGTAGCTGTGCCAGCCGGCTTTGGCTCCGGTGCGCGGGTTACGGTGGAGCAACAAGTGGCGCATAACCTGACCCTCACCTATGTCACCGATACGTCCTATTCCCAGTACCGGATCATCCAGTTCGAGTGGAATATCAATCCCAACGTTTCTGTCCTTGGAGTTCGCGACCAAAACGGAGTTTTTGGCATCGAATTCCGCTTCCGCCGACGCTTTAAATGATGGTCGTTTTCTTGTACCCCGAGTATTTGACGCTTCCAGTCGGGGTTTCAATTTTTAATGAATGATAGTTGGCTTGACAGTGCCCTTCTAACCCCATTAGCATTGAATGACAAACTATGAGCGACCATTTAATTCCGCAAGAGATAAATTCTGCGAATTCCACCATCACCGTCCTGGGTTTAGGCCACATCGGGCTTCCCACCGCCTTGGGATTGGCAGACCTGGGGTGGAAGGTCATCGGTGCCGATGACGACGCAAAGAAGGTTGGCCTCATCCGCTCGGGCGATCCCATTTTTTTTGAACCCGGACTTTCTGAGCTATTGACCAAGCATCTTCAAAGCGGAAAGTTTCAACCGGTCGATGACGTCGAAGCCGCCGTACGCGCCGCTTCCATCATTTTCATCTGTGTCGGGACCCCGCAGAAGGCTAGTGGCCAGGCCGACCTTGCCCAAGTGGAAGCCGTGGCCCGGGTGGTGGCACGCAATCTGAACGGATACAAGCTCATCGTCGAGAAGAGCACCGTCCCCGCCATAACCGCCCAATGGCTGAAGCGAACGATTGTGCGGTACAACGCCGGAAAGTCCTTGGGTGCGCCGGGGGGGTCCGCGCCCGGATCTCCCGCACCTTTGGAATTCGATATCGCCTCCAATCCTGAATTCCTTCGCGAAGGCAGGGCGGTTGAGGATTTTTTCCATCCGGACCGCATTGTGTGCGGAGTGGATTCCGAACGGGCGCGCAAGATATTGACGGACCTTTACACGCCTCTGGGTCGTCCCATTGTGATCACCGACACCAGCACCGCGGAGTTGATCAAGCACGCCGCCAACGCCTTTCTTTCCACAAAAATCTCCTTTATCAACATGGTTTCAGACCTTTGTGAGAAAGTGGGGGCAGATGTTACAGCGGTGACCCGCGGCATTGGCCTTGATTCGCGAATTGGTCCGCAGTTCCTTGACGCCGGAGTCGGCTATGGCGGCTATTGCTTCCCCAAGGATCTCCGCGCTTTCATTCACCTGGCGGAAGAACACGGGGTTAACTTCTCCCTTCTCCAGGAAGTGGAGGCGATCAACCAACGCCGCGTGGACATCTTCATTCGCAAGGTCCACGAGACGCTTTGGACCCTCCGTGGAAAAACGCTCGGCATCCTCGGGTTGGCCTTTAAGGCGGGCACCGACGACATCCGTGAGGCAGTAAGCCTGAAGATCATTCAAGCCCTGCTTGATGAGGGAAGCATCCTCCGCCTGTACGACCCCCAAGCGATGCCTAACACTCAGGCTGTATTTCCTCCATCGACAGACAGACTCACCTATTGCTCGTCCGCATATGAGGCGGCGCAGGGAGCGCAAGGACTGTTGCTCGTGACGGAGTGGGATGAATTTCGCCAGCTCGACCTCACACGTGTGCGCGAGGTCATGGAAGTGCCTATCTTGGTGGATGGCAGAAACCTCTTTGACCCTGCCACCGTTCGCAAAGCGGGGTTTGAATACGTTTCCATGGGACGCGACAAAGCTCGTGGCGTGGCCACCAAAGCGCATACGCCAAAACCCACAGCCTAGCAATGTCCAGGCAGGAGGAACAGACCATGGAAGCCCGGGTTTCAAATTCCTCCCCAGGTGAGAATCTCCGGCCCCTGACTCTGGTTACAGGCGGAGCAGGCTTCTTGGGCTCACATCTTTCTGACCGCCTACTGGCTGAAGGCCACGATGTCATCTGCCTCGACAATCTCATTACCGGCCGCAAAGAGAATATCCAGCATCTTCTTTCCCATCCCCGTTTTCGCTTTGTTTTGCATGATGTAACGCTGCCGATTGACTTGCCTTCTCTGCTCACTCAGTCAGCGGCACAGCCACTTCTTCCTTCCCGCCCTCTGAGCTACATCCTGCACTTTGCCTCGCCGGCCAGTCCCAAGGACTACGCACGGCACCCGATTCACACCCTGAAAGTCGGAGCGCTGGGCACGTACCACGCATTGGGATTGGCGAAGGCCCAGGGGAGCACCATCCTGCTGGCTTCAACTTCTGAGATCTACGGCGACCCTGAAATCAGTCCCCAGCCCGAGAAATACTGGGGACACGTGAACCCCATCGGCCCGCGGAGCGTTTATGACGAGGCCAAGCGCTTTGCGGAAGCCATCACCATGGCTTACCACCGCGAGCATGGCGTTAAGGTGCGAATCGTCCGGATTTTTAACACGTATGGTGAGCGCATGCGCCTGGAGGATGGACGCGCCCTGCCCAATTTCATGGTCCAGGCACTCCTCGGCAATCCTTTGACCGTGTATGGCAAGGGAAGCCAGACTCGGAGCCTCTGCTACGTCAGTGATTTGGTTGAGGGCCTTTACAGGCTTTTGATCTCGGACCAGACGGGCCCGATCAATTTGGGAAATCCGGAAGAGGTTTCCATCCTGCAGCTTGCTGAGGCAATCCTGCGCGTGACCCAAAGCAAGAGTTCCATCGCATATGAACCTTTGCCCGAGGACGACCCCCAACGCCGCCAGCCCGAAATCACCGCCGCCCGCGAAAAACTGGGATGGGAACCTCGCGTCAGTCTGGAAAACGGCTTGGCCAGAACTCTGCCGTATTTCCAATCTTCGTTGCAGAACCTTGCCAAGCTCGGCCCGCCCGCTGGGTCTGACCCAGCGGATTGACCCTTCAAGCTTGCACATCAAGGTTTGGCGGCAGGGGCTACCGTTGTCTCTCCGGTATTTTTCGTGTCCACGCGAAACTTTCGATAGTGGCTGTAAGTGGAACTGCCGTTGATGGACTTATGCAGAAAGAGCACATGGGCGTTGAGGTGAACCTCTTCATACGAGGGCATCCAGATTTCATCATTTACGAACCGTTGCTCCAGAACAACGTTGCCGCCTTTTTGCACGGATCCCAGCAAGCCGCCACCCACCTTTACTGAATTGAGAAAACGCGCTTCCAGACGTACGATCTGCCGGTCTTGCTCATCGATCCAAATGGATCCGCCCAAAGACTTGAGAATTTTGTCGAGAAGAGATCGGGGTTCGAAGTCCGGGCGCGGTTCGAAGTCCATGGCGTAAACTTCGTGGCCCTGATAATTTTCTTGGCGTAGGTTGTAAAAGCGGTCGGCTGCCAGAAACTTCGTCGCGGTAAAAGTATTCTTCCCTGGATCTTCCTCTGAATCCTCCTTGGCCGCTCTCCGGAGCGCTTTTGCTTCCTGCCTACGGGCCTCCTCATCCTGCCACTTGCTCTCCCGCTCGCTTAAGGGCTTGCCATTCTTGCTGACGAGCCGGTCAATTTCCCTATTGCCGACATAGTCGACCTCGTATTCTCTGATTTCCGTCGATTTTATGCGGCCTTCGGAGTCGAGATCCTGATCCTCCTCTTTACGCCGAACAATGTAATCTTTGCGGGTGGCCTCAAGCTTTTTCTGATTTTCCCAAACATCTTTGATGAGCTTGGCGGGATCAGGAGCAGCAATCTGTGATCCGGGCTCCGGCTTTGGAGGCTTTTCCTGTGCACAGAGCGCGGGGACGCAGAGTGAAATGATCGACGCCAGGAGGAGGAAGCGCGAGACCGCTGTCCGCGCAATGCCTGGAGATGAGGTTGAAACCTTCATCTCTCCGATGTGACGAAAATTCATTCTTCAAAGCCCCAGGAATACTTCATTCTGATGGGTGGGAATCCTCAAGTCAATCCCACGTTCATGATTGGCGGCGATGGTGGCTTTCACGTCGAGTGCGGCGAGAGGGATCGTGCGCGGATTGGGCTGATCGGAAATCCGCAACGAACCCGGCATGATGGTGTAGTGGTGGGCTTCGAACTTTTCTCCATTCTTCAGCACGAATACTGCGGGCGGCAGCGGCTTTGGCGGGCCGGACCGGCTGCCCGGCTGCCCTTCGTTCAATCTCTGGGAACTGGGATAGATGATCTTGGGGACGGGCGCTGCCCGGTCGCTGCTTCGCATGGCAATTACGGAACTATCCCCGAGCCCGGCATCGCCCAAGAGATCTCGAAGCGCCGGCTCTCCGCCTCCGCCCTCTTGCGTCCCGGCGACGGTGCCATCGCGATCGATCAGCACGTAATAAGGAAACACCATGGGCTTAAACTGCGCAATAAGAGTGGTATCCTCTCCCAACACGACATTACATGACCGGGGATTCTCCTCAAGGTATTTCTTGACCGTATCGCCGGACTCGTACGCGTCCACAGCAAGAACCACCAGCCCTTTACTTGAAAACTCGCGGCTGATGTTGTCCAGAGCCGGCTGGTCGCCCCTGCAGACGTGACACCACGTTGTCCAAAATTCCAGCAGCACAACCCGCCCCTTTAGCGCTTCGCTGGTGAATGTCTGGCCCTTAAGCGTGCTCGCCGTGAATTGCGGGGCAGTCTCTCGTCCGTTCGCTGTACTTAGAACTCCAAGAATTAAGAAGAACAGTATTCCGTATGGCCTTTGCCAGCGCATCGTCACCCCCCATGAATTCTAGCAATCATCCGGATCTTGCCGACTGAATTTCTCAGGGCTGGCCAGTTTACACCTTTCAAATGATCCCGGCCTCGGAAGTTACGAAAATCCCCACGAGGGGGATTCATTCTGGATACCTCAACAAAAGCCGACATTCCTAAAGGGTGACCCGACACCGGATCAGGGCGGCGTTTTGCCTTCTTAACATTCGACCTTTCGGGCAGCGACATTTTGTAGCCTCCAACCCTGGTAGATTTATCTTGACGTTCATGATATCTGTTAATATAATAACCCTATGTTACCGGAGAGGACAGTCATGGCCGCCCGCAAGTCTCCCACCTTCTCGATGCCCAGCCGATCCAAGCTACGAAGTCAGCAGGGCAAAATTCCGGCGTCAGGATCCGAGGGACGGAAGGGGGACGGAAAAGGGTGAAGGTTGCAATATGAAAGCGGAAGGTAGTTTGACGGGGCCGATCAATAAAGGGCAGGCTTGTTAGGGCCCGGCGCGGGTTATTGAGAATCGAAAGAAACACCTTCCCAGCCATTATGTTGATGATAATAATAGAGTTAGCTATTTTTATCCTGAATTGAGGAATTCATCAAGTTGCTGAAATCAAACTAGTTAGTCGTCTTGCGAGCAATTGGACCGAAATAAACGCGGGGGGGAAAAATGAAGGCTTCAGCCATTATGTTATAGAAAACATTAGAAGCGAAATCGCGATTTTTGGCGTAGCCATTATGTGTATGAAAACAAAACAAGTTACCGCAAGCAACCTCATAGGCATATGAAAAATAAGCCACTTGAATGCCAAGCCCTTGCGGGAAAATTCCCCAGTGGCCCCTTGGCAAGCTCGGCATGTCTCGACTTCAGCAACTCAGACATTCGGGAATAGGCAGGCCATTCCACTATTCATACGAACAGCGAGCGGCAGGGAAGATAGTCAGCCCAATCTTGGTGGCAGGGTAGCGAAAAAACACGGGGAAAAATGAAGGGTAATTTCGCCGTGGCCGCCAGATTAGGGTACACAGAAGAAGCTTTCAGGATTGTCGAAACAGCCCACGGACGTTCCATGCCTTGCAATCGAAGTTAGGCACAGCGTGGTAGCAGGCCGAAAAGACGTGACAAAAACCGAAGCCTCAGAGAAGCGCGTCCCACTCGACCCAGACCTCGCCACTGCTTTTCTCGAATGGAAAAGGAAGGCGCACGACACCGCTGACTGTGATGACGTATCTGCCGGAGATGCCGGCAAAGCTCGCTGGCAGGGGATGGTCCTCTGGGATTACATTCAGCCAGCGGCGACGAAGGCGGAGATCGGCCAGGTGGGCTGGGACACATTTCGGCACACCTATCGTGCGAATTTGAAACGGTACGACACTTCGCTGGAAGTTCAAAAGGAACTAATGCGGCACGCCAATGTGAAAACAACGGCAGAGATTTACGGCCTTGACCCGGACTTGACCTCGCTCCACCGTGAGGCAAATACCGGGGTGGTCAAGCTGCTCTTGGGGGCATAAGTGGTACGACTTGGTACTTTTGAGGTTTCAGGTTTGAACGCTAAGTCTATGAAGGATTTGGCTCCTCGGCCAGGACTCGAACCTGGAACCCTTCGGTTAACAGCCGAATGCTCTACCATTGAGCTACCGAGGAGTATGCCAACAAGATCGACATCGGCACAATCAATCCCTAAGTTTATAGCACAGAGGGAAAAAGCTCGTCAACTCACCCGCTAAACATTCAAATTCCAAACCAAATTTCTTAACAATGTTCCCCGGGGGAAAGGTCAATCGATCGAATTCGAGGAGTCCATCGGGCTCAGAAGGGGGAGGGGACGCAACGTACAGCAGCAATCATTCGCCGTCCATCTCAATTCACTCCCACTTCAGTCAGGAATTCCCCGGGCGTAAAATAGCACAGGAGTGCGTGTGGTGTTTTTGTGCCCCTTCACGCGCCTGTGCTGCCTTATGCTCCGCACTTGGTGGCGCTAACCTCCCAGCACTTCTCGAATTTTCTTTCGCAGCTCTCCGGTGGAGAAGGGTTTCTGGATAAAGGGCATTTCCTGGCTCACGACACCATGGTGCAGCACGGCATCATCCGTATAACCGGACATGTAGAGGACCTTGATACCTGGTCGCAAGGCTGCGATTTTGTTCGCCACGATGGGGCCAGACATTTCCGGCATAATCACGTCGGTCAATAGAAGGTCTATTGGCCCGGGATGGCTGGCGCAGAGGGCAATGGCTTTTTCGGCATCTTCAGTTTCCAGAACGTCGTATCCCCCCGCCATTAGCGCCGCGCGAACCAGAGAGCGCACACCCTCCTCATCCTCAACCAAGAGAATCGTCTCCGTCCCCGAGGCAGAATCCGTTTCCGCGGTCGCCAGGGTCGTCGGCTTCGGGGTACCGCTCACCATTGGAAAGTATACTTTGAAGACGGTGCCCTGACCCGGCTCACTATAGACCCAGATGCTGCCTCCCGATTGTTTCACAATCCCGTATACAGTCGCGAGCCCCAATCCCGTCCCCTTCCCAATCTCCTTGGTGGTAAAGAAGGGTTCAAAGATGCGCGCCTTGGTCTCCAGGGTCATTCCTACACCTGTATCAGCGACCGCTACCATCACGTAGGGACCCGGTTTTACGGTGGGATGATTCTGGCCGTAATCCTGATCCAGCTCCACATTGCGGGTTTCAAGAGTGAGATGCCCCCCCATCGGCATGGCGTCGCGGGCATTCACCGCCAGGTTCATCAGGACCTGTTCGACCTGCCCGGGGTCCGCCATAACTTGCCCCAATGCAGGGGCAAGAACCGTGCGCAAAATGATATCTTCCCCAATCAACCTCCGCAGCATCTTTTCCATATTGGAAACCAGGGTGTTAAGGTCAAGAACTTGGGGATTGAGCACCTGGTGGCGGCTAAACGCCAAGAGTTGACGGGTTAGAGAGGCGGCGCGCACTCCCGCCTCAATAATTTCCTTAAGGTAACCGCTGGTCTTTGTATCGGGGCTGAAATCAGCCAAAAGAAGCTCAGAATATCCATTGATAACAGTCAGCAGGTTGTTGAAATCGTGGGCCACTCCACCTGCCAGCCGCCCCACCGCCTCCATTTTCGACGCCTGCTGAAGCTGCCCCTCCAGAGCTTTACGCTCCGTTATATCCTGTTTAGTGGCGATGAAATGCGTAATTTCATCGTGTTCACTTCGCACGGGGGTGATGGACATCTGTTCGGTATAAAGTGATCCATCCTTGCGCCGGTTGGTGAGTTCTCCCTGCCAGGTTTCTCCTTTAAGGATGGTTTCCCAAAGTTGTTGGTAAGAGGTGGAATCTTGCTTTCCCGACTTGAGGATCCTGGGATTCTGGCCCACGGCCTCCTCGCGGCGATACCCTGTAATGCGGGTAAAGGCCGGATTGACGTATTTGATGTTTCCATGGGTATCGGTAATCAACACGGCTTCCGCCGACTGCTCAATGGCGGTGACCAGCCGGACGTGTTCCGCTTCCGCTTGTTTGCGGTCGGTGATATCCTCCACAATTCCGTCGTAATACAGCACCTTTCCCGACTCTCCCCGAACCGCCCGCGCGCTCTCACGCACATAGGTCACCGAGCCGCCTAGGCGTTTCCATGCGGTTTCCAAACCTTTGACCTCACCCTCACGTTCAATGCGTTCCTGGAAAGCCTTGCGGGAGTAACCCGGTGCAAACCCACAATCACTCAGGTCACGGGCGGCCAGCTCTTTAAAGTTCGAGTACCCCAGCATTTTGATCAGGGAGGGATTCGCCATCAAGATGCGGCCGTCAGGAGTGGTGCGGTAAATGCCCACCGTGGCATTTTGCACCAGGCTGCGGAAGCGCTCTTCGCTCTCGCGCAAAGCCTCTTCTGCCTGCTTGCGTTTGGTGATGTCACGTGCAATAACGGACACCCCCGTAAACTCGCCATTTGCGTCGATCATGGGAGACAGTGTCAAGAAGACAGGGAACTTCGATCCGTCTTTCCGCAAATGCTCCAATTCATTGTGAACAAGAGCTTCCCCGCCCCTTAGCCTTTCTTGGTACCCGGCCAAGTCCACTCGATGCTCCCGGGGAATCAATACCGAGAAGTGTTTACCTTTAATTTCCTCCGCCGTATAGCCAAACATCCGCTCGGCGCCGGCGTTCCAGGTTGCTATGATCCCTTCTGGAGTTGCACTGAAGATCGCATCCTCCGACGAATTTACAATCTGCGCCAGGCGGGCATTCTCGGCCTCTACAAGTTTGCGATCGCTAACGTCAATGAGTGTCCCTTCAATAATTCGAACTCCGGACGCGGTGTCAGTCGTAGTGCTAATGTTCCCAATCAGCCAAACAAGTTTTCCGTCTTGGCGCCGAAGGCGCACTTCATAATTACTGAGCCGACCCTCCGCCTCGAGCCTGGCAAGAAATTCGGCGCGTTCCTCCTGCGAATAATAGAGGTCTGTGACGCGGATGGCCTTCGCCTCCAAGCGCGACTTGAAACCCAGGAAGTTGGCCATGGCTTGATTGCAATCCAAGACGCGCCCATCCCACGTGGTGACGAAAACTCCGGCCAGATTCCGTTCAAAAAGCGCCCGATACCTCTCTTCCGATTCGCGCAGTGCCGACTCCGCCCGCTTTCTCTCGGTAATGTCCTGTGCCATGCCCACAGCGCAAATGGGGCGTCCGTCCAAGCCCTTTACCAACGAGACCGTCAACATCCCCCACACCACTTCGCCGCCCTTTTTGATAAAGCGCTTTTCCATCTCGTACCTTTCACGTTTCCCTTGTGTCAGTTCGCAGTAGAATCCCCAATCCAACTCCTTATCAGCAGGGTATGTATATTCGGTAAAAGGCATCCGGGCCAGTTCTTCCTCACTATAGCCAAGCATCTGCCGAAGGACAGTGTTTGATTTGGTGGGACGTCCTTGCGCATCCACCAAAGCCATTCCGATCCCGGCGTCCTCAAAGGTGGCGCGGAACCGTTCTTCGCTTTCGCGGAGTTCCTCCTCCGCCACTTTGCGCTCCGTGATGTCACGGGAGATGCCAAAGGTTCCGGTGATATTCCCATGGGCGTCGCGAAGAGGCATCTTCGTGGTGGACGCCCAGGTAATATAACCGTCCTGCCAGGTTTCCTTCTCTTGCGCCCCTACCAATGGCTGCCCTGTTCGGATGATTCGCTGCTCATCGTCGTAGCACGTTTGAGCGTGTTCCGGGGTGAAGAAATCGAAATCGGTCTTGCCCAACGCCTGGACGGGGTCACTGAGCCCAAATTGTTTTGCCAGTGCTTTATTGATGCGGGTAAATCGACTTTCGCGGTCTTTGAAGTAGATCGCATCGGGAAGATTATCCATCAGCGTGTGGAGGAGATTCCGTTCTTCAATCAGCGCCTCTTCTACCCTTTTCTTTTCTGCATGGATGCGGGTATGTCGGCGCGCATTCAGAAACGTA
>PLSX01000017.1 GCA_003165315.1 Acidobacteriota bacterium | reverse complement strand
ATGCAGCCTTGCCGAAAGGACACGTACTTCGTGAAGCCGAAGATAAACAGAATGATCCCAATCGCAACCAGGGCCAGCGGGACAATGGGAGAAATGTGACCGCTGGAGGCTGCTAACGACAGCATCAAGATGGACATGGGTGAAGCCCCTTCCTTATTTTTTTGTGTTGAAACCCTCTATTGACGTGACGGTATCCTACACGGGCAAGGCTGAATTGTCCATTATTTCACGCAGATGCGATACCATGCGACCTTGGCTGCGACCTCGCGCGTGCCGAAGCGCTTGTAGAACTACCCGTGTAGAATGCACAGCGGACTTTCTGGCGTGCGCCTCTTTGTCACTGGTGGTTATTCACTGGCATAATTCTGCGGCGGTCGCCAGGGCGGTGGACACTTGACTAGAGCGGCTCCGCAGATGGCGCGGGTTAAGCAGATTCGGGCTCCGGTGGGCGATGGCCTGTCTCAGGGATCCAGCACGGGTGGAATCTTGGACGCCAAATTTGTGGACGGAATTGCCCGGAAGGTGCGGTGGCGTGCTAAACCTGCACGAGTCGCCTGCCCCAATCAATACAGGGGGCGGCGGGAAGAGTAGAACCGGGTCTTGCATTCCATGCAGCGGAGGGGCAGGATCTTGAGCCGGGCAAGGACCCACCGCTCCCACCAACCACGCAGCCTCGACAAGCTTAGATTCATGCTCTGGCACTGGGGGCAGGAATCGGTGTGCAGAATATACGCGGCCATTTCAACCTCTGGGATGCGGGAGCCCGGCGTTTGCGGGAGGGCGCAGCTAACAAACAGGCGCGATTATATCAGCGGGGTTTTTACAGGAGTGTTAAATTTCAGGTTCTTGTCAGGGGCAATTTCATGGCCGCTCGGCGAACGCAAAGGCCTTCATGATCCACCGGCCATACTTGACCAAATCGATGACTTCACGCCGGATGTTATCTGCTGCAATTTTCCTCGGGATGGGTTCAGCGTCAGCAAACCAAGCCTGCTCCGACAATTTTGTAATCTTTCCGCCCTCGCGGTCGAGCCAGCTACATTCGAACTCAGTAAGTTTGCCATCGGTGAGGCCCCTTGCCCACTCATCGTGCGCATGTTTCTTGACGGTCAAAACGTGACCCCAAAAGTCGTGGTATGGCGATTCCATTGTGAAAATTTCCCTGTTAGCAAAAGAAAGGATGGCAGGCACTCCGGCCGCAGCGGGGATTATACACGCAAGCGGGGGCGAATCCAATGCGCTTTCCAGTTTGGTAGTATCCTAGTTGTGTGTTGATTTTTCAGCGGCTTCCTAAATTGTGGTCGGCAAGAACTCAATGCCTGCATATGTCCAATGACTGTACTGGTCTTCCCTCGACCAAATCACGCGACTAGGGATGGCATGAGGGAATTTCCCCTTGATAACGTATCCCACCCATTGTCCAGGAACTAGTTCAAGTGTAGTTCGTACTCCAACTCCCTCATTAGAAATGTCAATTGCGATTGCCGAGTTATCCTCTTTGAAGTGGTGCGCTTCTAATACAAGCCTGATTTGGATTGTCGTTGGCCGACGTTCCGATCTCCGCAAATCAGACGAAGTACTCGTTGGCATGCTTCGGTTTCTTCCTCATCTCCATATATATCACGATTGAGATGGTAGGGTTCTAAGTATGTTTATGTATCGGACTCCATGATAGTGTACCGAGTACGAACAAACCCCGATGCCAGTCGGGGAAGTTTGGGTTTCCTTGGAGGGGACGCTTAGAATACTACCTCCAGTTTGGTGGCGCGATATCTGTGCGTTGGTCGGGGGCATAGAATCGGAACACGACCGTAAGCGGTACCAACCTCGCTTGGAACGGTCAAGCATCCAGTTCAGAAAGAACTGGGGACGCCGCCTCAACTGGGGCTAACTCGCAATCTGTCAATTCGAGGTAGGAAGGTCCGATTCTGGAAATTTTTCCGTGTGCTCTCACTTCGTGCCCAGGTGCGAGGACCGACAAGCGGTCTCGCCACGCGTGCGTGAAGTGAAGTGAAACCGCCGGGCTTGCCTCCATTCCTCTCTTAAGAATAATCAACGAAAGCCATTGGGGCCCGTCACTCAGATCGATGTCGGAAACCAATCCGGCCACCTCGATCCATTTGCCGATGTAGATTCGTAACAGTGCCTTTGCCTGAGCATCCGGGTTACGCTGAAACAGTGCGGCCAGGGTGTGCGGGGTGACGTCGGAGCCAACGAAGATTCTCTCTCCAGCTTTGGGACTTGGCGTTGCCAATACAGGCGCGGGAACTGGGGGTGGGCTTGATCGTGTTCGTTGTGGGCTTGGAGGCAGCGATGCGCTTGGTCGGACGCGGGATTTTCTCTTAAGCGCTCGGAGCCGAATCGCAGCGGCAACGACCTGGAGCAAACCTGCCACCACCAGGCAAAGTGCAAAAATCATCATCACATTGGAGATTGTGGCGGAGAAAGCTTCCCGGGTGGCCGTGGCGGCCGTTGGCGAGTGCAGGTATTCCCATCCGAGGCAAAGCAGGATGAAGCCCAAGATGAAACTCCCGATGTTCGCCAGCGCGCCTGCCTTTTTAAGGTCCATGGGGTTAACCCTCGCCGGGGCGTGCACAGTGTCCTTCCCTGGTCACGAGTGAAAACGACGGCGGGCATAATAACGCGTGTTACAGTCCATGCAGCGGAGGGGTACAAGACCGAGCAGCAAGAGAATCCACCGCTCCAGCCGACTTCGTTTCCGCGACAGGAAGATGTTCGGGCTTTCACACTTCGGACATACGTCAACAAGCATCGAGTTTGGGCGAAACAGACAGGGATAGCTGGACTCACGTCGGCTCGTTTGCGCTGTGAGATGAGACCCAATGAAATCCCGTCAGACTGCGAGGGTCCTGCGGGAATCGGACTAGGGGTCACTTTAACATGAGGTTCCTTACCAAACAAAGAGATTCTGAAGTCGCCCACTTTGGGAGCGTACCCTTGACTTAATATACGGTTAGCTCACCCCCCGAACTACGCGGTCGTGCGGGTCCTGGTGAATGTGATGGGATGCTAGGTGATCCGCTGGGTCAGGGTTTGGGTTTAGCGAGCGGCAATGGTTTTGCAGGAGCGGGAAAGCCGTCAATCAACTTCCCACGGCATATTGGGCACAAATCCAATTTGCCATTCAGCTCATCCCGGCCGCATTTGATGCAGGTCTTCACGGGCTAAGCTTGCCATGCCCGGTCAGGGGGCGCAAGGGCGAAGAGTTTCAAGTGGTGGCCAAACTGTGTTTTGATTCTATGGCAGAGTTAGTAGAGGGGACGGTGATGGGAGTAAAAGCGGGTATTGCAGTCCATGCAACGCAGGGGGACGATGCCAAAAAGGTAGAGGACCCACCGCTCCCAAAAACCCCTCTTACGTGATCGGACGAGATTCATGCTTCCACATTCTGGGCATACGTCACTGGTCATGGCTATTTGACTCCAGGCCAACTCGACGGAGAGCGACGCACAATTCCCCCCCGAGCCCAGGCCGTGTCAGCGGAATTTAAGTTTCACACCTGCGATGCCATCTGCCGTACTGTGAGGTCGGGAGGTGGAATCCAAGATTTGAATCATTAGGTACCATGTGCCCGGCAGTGAGGTCAAGACTATTTGTTAAGTTTGTAAAATGCCTAGGGAAGTAGTCTGCGTAGAGGCCCTCGGGGTCAGAACCATTCCCCGCAAATGCGCAATCGCCGCAATCAGCCCGAGCCCGCGGGGGCTAGAAGAGCCCGTCCTGTTGGGCTTTGGTTTTGCGCTCGGCTTTGGCGAAGGTCTCGACTCGGAGCTCTGGATGGAGGATTTTCTTGCCTTCGAGTAGCTCCGCGATCGTTAGAATTTGCAGGCGCGGATAGCGGCCGGGGAAGTCTTTGGGCTCGTAGAAGCCCGCTGCGGCGGCTTCGGTGAGCATGGGCTTGGTGGGCTCGCGAAGCGTGATGAGTGCGCCGATCGCAGCCTTCTCGCGTTCGAGCACGCCTTTCAAATCGCGGACATAGTTCGCGCCGATGTGACCGCTCTTCACCTGGACGATCACCTGCTTCGCCTGGCCACTCTTGTCGTCGAAAAAGTTGATGTAGCCGTCGATGCCTGAGTCCGCGCCTTTTTTGTGGTCGTTCGCTGGCCGCGCGTTCACCAGGTCCACCGCCCACCACTCGAACTGATGCGGGCTGATTTCCTTCAGAGCTTCGGCGCTGGCGAGGTCGTTGGGCGCGCCGATGATCTCGTAGGGGCTTAGGTGCTCGGCGAAGCTGTCCCGCAACCGGCGCTGAACCAGGTTGATGGCAAGGTACGTGACATCGATACCAATCCACCGCCGCTTGAGCTTTTCCGCAACAGCAACGGTGGTACCACAGCCGCAGAATGGATCGAGCACGACATCGCCTTCGTTGCTGCTTGCGGTGACAATGCGCTCAAGGAGCGTCTCGGGTTTCTGCGTGGGATATCCGAGGCGCTCTGCTGCTTGGGCAGCAATTGGGTTGACGTCCGTCCACAGGTCCTGGATGGGTACGCCTGGCATCTCGTCGAGATACCGTTTGTAACGAGGGACTGCGCCTGGCGCCGACTGGATCACGCGGCCCTCTTTGATCATCTGCTCCATCTTTTCCTTTGTAAACCGCCAATAGCGTGTGACCCCAAGGACTTCGTATTTCGGGTTTCCCTTTGCCGCGCCACCTGGGCCGGTGAGGTCGCCGGTGGTATACCTTCTCTGAGTTTCGGGCTCAACAAAGCGGTAGAATTGATCAACGTATTGTTGATCGTAGGGGGTGTAAACGGGGTTCCATGTGTACCTCTTCGTGTAGAAGAGAATCACATCGTGGATCCTGCCGTGCTGCCGCCTGCCCTGTTTGCCGTCACTATGCGCGCTCGAACGCTTCCAGATGATCTCCGTTTTGAATTTGTCAGGACCAAAAACTGCATCCAGAACCATTTTCAAGTAGTGGCTTGCGGTCGGGTCGCAATGCAGGTAGATGCTTCCGGTGGGCTTGAGCACCCGGTGAAGCTCCACCAAGCGAGCCGCCATCATGACGAGATAGGCGAGCATGTCGTTGCGGCCAAGGAAAGCGAGCAGGGCTTGTGTCAGGTCGGCGAGCTTCTTAGGGCCGCTGGTGACAAGTTCCCGGTACACTGCCTCGGCTTCTACACTCCATTGCCAGGTGTCTTCGAAGGCGGTGATTTGCGCGGCGGATTCCTCGCCCGTCTTCTCCTTGAAAAGCACGTTGTAATTGGCGTTGGAGTTGAAGGGCGGATCAAGGTAGATGAGGTCGACGCTTTCGGTCGCAACTTGCGCGCGCAGAATGTCGAGGTTGTCGCCGAAGTAGAGCTTATTTTTCCAGTCCATTTGAGGTTGGAGCATACCATAACATCGGCGGAATTGGGCCATGGAGTGAGAGCAAATTTCGGGGGGTGGGGAAGGTGGCGGGGGGAATTCCGAATTCTGAATTCCGGATTCCGGAGGGGTGAGGGCCGGGCTACTTCTTCCGGGGGCGGGCTGGCGGCGTCCTGGGGCTGGGCAGGTGTGGGGGTTCCTGGGGCGCTGGGGCGGGTTTGAGGCTTGTTCTTCGGAGGGCCTCTCTCCCGCGGGGCGGTCGAAGTTTCTCAAGAAGCGTTATGCGCTCGCAATTTGGGCACACCAGATGGTCACCGCTGGGGGACACATCCAGAGTCGGCGATTTGCAGAACTTACACCCTGTTGGGGTCTTTTGAGGTGTGTTCATTTTGCCTCCCTGGGTGGGATTATAGGCGCAAACGCGTCACCCTGGGCAATTATTCGGCGCCTCTGTCTTTGAGTCGAGCTTGCGCCGTTCGCGTCCCGGCGCAGCGGCAGGGGCTATTCTGCGGGTTGCGGGGAGAACCGCAAATTTGAGACTGGAGATTTGAAAGGGCGGGCGGCGCGGGGATTCCGGATTCTGAATTCCGGATTCCGGAGGGGGGATTGCGGATCCTGAATTCCGGATTCAGGCGGGCGATGACTGGCAGGAAGATTAGCAATTAGATACAAGCGTCAGCAGTATTGGCGCATCCGGGCATACAGCTTTCGTCATCTCGACATTGGCGGTGGAGCGATTGCTGCAAAGGTGTGCACTTTTAGACAGACAGCCCGTCGCCCTCGGGGTCTAATGGCCCCAGGCGGTGAGATTTGTTCACCGTTCTACCAGGAGGGTGTATGGGCGCGGCTTGCGCAGGTTCTGTTTTGTTGGTGGACGACGATTCAAGTATTCGTCGCCTACTTTCAATGCATTTGGAGAAAGCGGGTTACAAAGTGCTCCATGCCGAGGACGGGCTCCAAGCAGTCGGGGTACTTCGGAATCGGCTTCCAAAGGTTGTCGTTTCTGACCTGGATATGCCGCGCATGGCGGGAATCGAGTTCATTGGAGTTGTGCGCCGGCGTTTCCCGACCATGCCGATCATCGCCCTGTCGGGTTCACTCCCAAGTTAGTTCCCGGAGGGAACCGAGCCGCACCGCTGGTTCGAAAAAAGGCAGGGAATATTTCCCGAAATCGTGCGAACCATTGATGAAATGGCTCGAATAGCGCCCAATGATATCTGCCCTCCGCAGGCGACCAGCGTCCACGCGCGGACAGTGCCCGGCGCAGTCGGCTATGTCACGTTGACCTGCACGGATTGCCTGCGTAACTTTACCGCGCGGATTGCCCACGAGCTTGGAGCATTGGCTGGAACCGCTGTCTGTTACCACTGCGAGGCTTGTGTCCCATTCCTGGTCGAAAGCTCATCCGGCATGAAATGCGAAGGGCGTGCCGTCAGCGGCACGACGCCTCAAAGAGCCCTGCTGCGTGCTGCATCGTAAAGTGGTGTTGATCCGGATGAGCCGGGTCAGGGTTTGAGGTAAATTTGCCTTGGCGGAGCGGGGGGCGCGGGGAAGATTAGCAATTAGATAAAAGCGTCAGCAGTATCGGCGCATCTGAGGGTACAGCTTTCGTCATCTCGACATGGGCGGTGGATCGTAATAGGCTGGGGCACATGAATGCACTGCACCGAAAGTGCCTATGACGAAAACCTCAGATTATGTTTTGTTGGTGGACGGAGATGCAGCTGTCCGTGGGCTTCTTGCGAGTTATTTGGAGAATGCGGGCTACCAAGCGCTCCATGCGGGGGACGGACTGCACGCGATAAGGATTCTCCGAGATAAGCGTCCCAAGGTTATCGTATCCGGCCTGGGAATGCCGCATATGTCAGGAATCGAATTTATTGGAGTTGTGCGGCAGCGCTTTCCGACTCTGCCCGTGATCGCTTTCTTTGGATCGATGCCGGATGAGTTCCCGGCCGGAACCGAGCCTGACCGGTTGTTTGAAAAAAGAGGGGACCATCTTCCCGAACTCATGAAGGCGATTAACGAACTGGCCCGAAGAACGCCTGATGGTTCCCGCGTTCCGCAGGCGATCAGTGTTCCCGTCCGGACAGTGGCGGACTCCGGTGGCGATTTTTCTTTCAGCTGCCCGGATTGCCTGCGCGCGTTCATGGCGCGAGTTGCGCCCAAAGCGGAGAGGATTGCCACGACTGCTGCCTGCACCCACTGCGGGGGTCATGTACCGTTCCTGCATGAGACCGCAGCCAACGCGTAAGGCGACCCATACCCGCTACTCATGAAACGGCGGGCACAGAGATTCAAGCTGATCAATGTACCTATCGCGTGAGGTTTTCAGCGCCTGCGAAAGCTGCGTGAATTTTCCACTGTCGTCTTCGCCACCATGAATGTGACGATCAAGCTCAGCCTCGGCATATAACATTCTCTCTCTGGCTTGGCCGATTTCGTCTAGATCTGACATTTCGACATTTTCCCTTCTTCCCACCAACACCGGGAAGCCAATGGGCACTTTGGCTGGGACCGAATTGCCTATTCCCCACAACCCTAAACTCGTTCTTGCAGGGAAGCCCAATCGTGCAAAGAGGATTGCATGCCCACAAATACCAGTCTGCGCAATATTGCTCACTTTCGAGAATTCTTTTCGCTTCGAGACTGGCTTGCACGTCGTGCGGGTGGCGGCGTCCTGGCGCGAGGATTGGGCTATTCTGCGGGTCGCGGGGAGAATTGCAGGTTTGAGATTGGAGATTTGAGAGGGCGGGCGTGGGGATTCCGGATTCTGAATTCCGGATTCCGGAGGGGGGATTCCGGATTCAGAATTCCAGAGGGCTGAGGGCCAGGTTACTTGCGCCGTGGGCGTCCTGGCGGGGTCTGGCGCTGGGATTGGCCTGTTCTGCGGCTGCCCAGGAAGCTGGCGCGACCTTCCCAACATTCTAAGAATCGAGGGAGGAGAGATCATCCTCCTGCGGCTTGCAATATTTTGCGACCAGGCGTTGTAGCTCCACAGGCGACAAGGGTTTTTCAACGTAGTCCGCGGCACCCAGTTGCATGGCCTCGATATAGAATTCAATCTCCAAGACTCGCGCCAGCACCACCACCGGTGTGAACCGGTTGCGTCCTAAAGCAAAACGCGTGAGGAGGCGAGCTTCCAGTGCCCGGCTGTTCTGGCTTAGGATCACGAGGTCAAAGTACCCATTTTCCAGTCGGCTTTCCGCCTCCGAATGACTCCCAAAGGCTTCGACGGAGTAGCCCATCCGCTGCAAAAGCAAGGTGATGAAATTCAGATCCTTGGCATCGTCGTCAGCCACCAGGACTGTTTGACGGCGAGTAGACACTTGGGGCGAAGTTGAATATTCCTGAAAGGGCAACATAGCGTCCCTCCTTTTCAAGACAGCTCGTTGAAAACTATCTTCGCGTAGGCCGCTTGTCGTCCCAGAGCCTGACTAGAGATGCTCATTCAATTGCGGCCACTTCCTTGCGTGCACCTAGAATCTTCCAGTGTGGTCCCGGCTTGGAGGGGGGCACTCCGGTAAAGCCGAAGTGCCCGGTTGGATTTGCTGACTGTGGTTCATAACTTGGCTACTTGTGAGGGGGAGTATCGGCGGTAGGTCGATGGCCTATAAGAGTAGGAATGGTATCCGCCAGGAAACCGCCGCCGCACATCTTGGACATCTTCACTGAGTATGCCCCGCGATGTCTGTCCACTATTGCTCATTATTGAGGTTTCTTTTGCCAGATTTGGCCAATGCCATGGATTCGGGTCCTGAATTCCGAATTCCGGAGGGCTAAGGGCCGGGCTACTTGCTCTTTGGGCGTCCTGGCGACCTTCTGGGGCTGGTGTTAGGCTGTTGTGGGGCTTTTGGGGATGCTGGGGGGCGTCTGGGGATTGGTTTTGGTTTGAGCCAGTTTCTTCGGCGCGTCGATCGGGGTATTTCAAGGACCGTAATATACCCGCATTTTGGGCACATCAGGTGGACGCCGCTCGGGGACTTCACGAGCTCCTGACCTTCGCATTGTTTACAGCTGTTTTCGGTGACTTGAGGGGTGTCCATTTTTGCTCCCGCGGCGTGTTCTGTCTATGTCCTGATTCGCCGGTACTGCAGGTCAGTATAACGCACCCGCGCAGCGCCGGCGGCACGTATCGGTTGCTGGCGGGGAATTCCGGACCCTGAATTCCGGATTCCGGAGGTCTTAGTAGCGGGCCGCTTCTGGCGCTGGGTTTATCCTGTGGCAGGTGACGTATCAAGCCATTTAAGAAT
>PLSX01000240.1:15647-16464 GCA_003165315.1 Acidobacteriota bacterium | reverse complement strand
GCTCCGCCGCCGTTCGCCTGAATCTGGGCGAAGGGTGTACCCGCCTGCAACCCTTGTTCAGTGATCCGATATGCGGTGATGGAAGGGAAGGTAAAAGTGCCATTGAAGTTGGCGTCGGAAATTGCCGCCTGGTTGTTATCGCGGAACCGGGCGCCGAACTTTATGAAATGTTTGGAGAGCGAAACCGAGGTGTAATCCTGAAGCTCATAGGCATCGGTGGAGGTGCTGGTGGGACCCTCGCTGGAAGCGCCCGTGGTGAAAGCGCCTGGGACAGATATGGTCACCAGCGAATTCGCGGGGTTTTGGTGCTCATCGTCGCGGTAGTAGCGGAAGCGAACCTCCGTCACCGCCTTTTCATTGATGACTTGAGCGTCGCTAAATTGAATGCTTTGATACCTTTCGCCGGTGTTGTAGCCCGCCGAGGGCAGGGTGAACTGCCCAATACCTTGGCCCGTCTGGCTATTTTGCCAAAGTGAGTAGCGCACAGTCAGGGTATTGTTGGTTCCAATCTGAGTATCAAGCCGTGCGCTAGCGTTAGTTTGCGTTTGGGGCGTTGGGATCGCCTCGACCTGTGGTGTCAGGTTGAAATTCTGGTCAAGCACGGTGGCATTCACGATGGCGTCATCTTCAATATCGCGGTGCTGGCCGTCGAAATAGAATGAGCTCTTCTTGTTGATCGGCCCGCCAATGTTTCCGTTGAAGATTTCGGAGTGATAGCCCGGTATATCCATTGCGAAGGGATTCCGTGTGTTGAATCCTGAGTCATTCCCGCTGGCAAAGAGTTGGCCATGAAGCTTGTCGGTGCCGGGCTTGGTGA
>PLSX01000240.1:0-15638 GCA_003165315.1 Acidobacteriota bacterium | reverse complement strand
CGATGTAGATCTGGCCGCCGTTGGGCCCGGCGGAAGGCCCTGCCAGGGCTTCAAGTTCCGACTGCAACTCATCAGGGTCGTCGGACAAGGCTTCCAAATCCTTGCCTTTAATCACCAGGGCGCTGGCGTTGTCAGAAGGGTTGACCTCCACTTTGGTGGTCTCATCCGTCACGGTGATCTGTTGCTTCTCCAGAGCCACGGTCAATTGCGCATTCACCACTTGCGATTGGCCACGGGCGACGGCGATTCCCGTCTGCACGAAGTCATTGAATCCCTTCAGGTGAATGGCAACTGCATAGGTTCCTGGCGCCAGGTTGTGAAAGGCATACTTACCTTGATCGTCTGTTTGCGCTACCAATTTCACCCCGGTGGGGCCGGCAACTTCAACGGTGATGGCTGGAACGGCCGCCCCCGAGGGATCGAGCACTTGGCCGCGGATACCGGGGCTGGGAGTCTGGGAAAAAACTAGGACGGGCAGGAACGACAGGGCGAGCAGGGACCTACCTAGTATTCGAAAAGCATTACGAAACACAATTAATTCTCCTTATGCAACGTTCCGTGCGGAAACAAACGAAAAGAAAAACACCTGCGAGGGGGGCTGGGGGGATGAAACGGAATTGTTACCGGAATCCCAACCAAAATGAAAGGCGAGGATATTACTGCCCGCCTTCACCACCGCCAGCGCCGCCCCCGAGGCTGAGATTCCAGGTACCCAAATTCATTTCACCGCCGCCTTTGGGTTGTGCGGCCAGAATCGGCTCAACGCCGGTTAGGATGTAGATGGCTGTAACTTCCGATGGGCTTGTGCCTTCGGAACTGAAGATGACGATGGGTTCACCGCGCTTAATGTCACTCAAAGCTATGGCCGGCATGTTTTCCAGCGCCTGGCTAAGGTTGCTCATGCCGCCGCGGCGTGCCCCCCCACTTCCGCCGCCAGGGCCTCCCCCGCTAACTCCACCCGCTGGGGGACCGCCAGGTCCACCTTGCCCTCCAGCACCCGCCTGGCCGCTCTGCCCGTTTCGTGGCGATCCACCCGCTCCCGGTGCACCGCTAGGCGCTCCCGTACTGAGCCGGGCAATCATCTGCGCAATGAAATCCGGAAGCTGGTGCATTTTGCAATCGCTATTGATGTGCACCACCACCTGCTTATTCGTTGCCAGGTTCTTCACGGTCAGAGTGTTTGCTGGCGGATCGACGGAAAGCACCGTGGCCCCAATGTTGTGGAAGGTCCCGAACACCACCTTGTCCGCTGCATAGTGGCTGCCGTCATCGCTCTTGTTGCCGAGTGCGCGCAATTGGTCGCCCACCTTGAGCCCGCCGATGGCAGTGGGCTTGGCATCGGCAAACTGAACGGAATTCGGTGCATAACGCAGGAGAACTGTTTTTGGCGTTGTAGTCAGGATCACGGGATGGGTCATGTTACCTGGGGTTGGTGGATGATTGGGTGCGGCGATGGTGATTTCCATCTTATCTGTGTCTATCGCTTTAACCACGCCCTCAATCCCGCGGGTCTGCCATTCGCGAACCTCCGCCGCATGAAAGCTGGTTAGGTCGGACTTGCTCATCACCACTACCCGTGTAGCCTGTATGGTCTGTTGATCATCCGCTAGGTGGCCGCTAACGATGGCGCGGTCACCCGGAGCTATGTCCGAGATGGCGATCGGCTCCGCCGACTTCAGATCCTTGGAACCGGGCGGAACGCGGAGAACCTTTACGCCAACGGGCAGGCTTACCTGGACATCACCTTTTTCCGTGTGCACCGTCATGTGATCCGGTTGGACCTGGGTCACATCTCCAGTGGCGCGCGCGGCCTGTACTGCCGGGGGATTCTGTGCTTGCGCCCATGCGTTGGCGCAAGGATAAGTTGAAAATAGCCCTGCCAGGGCTACCACGGCGTAAATACTGAGCTTCTTCAACGGGCGTCTCCTCCATCAATTGAGCTTAGACGTCTTCGAATTTGCTGACGTTACGCTCCCCTTTACTTTTTTTACAATCAGCGATGCACGAATTATCGGTCCCTTGGCAGATGGAGACTCGCGATGGGGATTTCCCGTGCATTCAGGCCATTCTACCTTTGAGGCGACGATTGCATTAACCAGCTTATGTATCATGGACATAGCTTGAGGAAAAGCTTTTCCAGGCCGTGATAGTCTTTTTGTCGGAGGGCAATCTGGGGCCGATTGCCAACATTACTCGTGCCTGGAAATGGGACGGCGGCCGGGGTTGACGTCTAGAGTGCCCCATCGCGCGCACGGCACCCCCCATGCCGCCGCCATTTTAGTCAAAATAGGCTACAGATGTCAAGAAATTTGGGGGAAACAGTAAGGGTGTCCGATAAATTGATTCAGTTGGGGCAAATTGTCCCACCGCAGTCCTGCCATCCATAAGAATACCTTATACCAGCCAATTGATTTATTCATAAGGGTGACATCTCCTCCGTCGGTATAATTTCATGCGGGGAGGAGTGCAGGCGCATACTCCCAATGATTCCGATCAAGGCAGCCTTTCCGCTGCTTTCAATCCTCACGACCGCAAACCCGTGGGGAGCAAACCACATTACAAAGACCCCTTAGGTTGAACAATTCCCGGGAGGAATGTATGAACTGGCTTAATAGAAATACTTGTAGATGGATCACCCTTGGGCTCGCAGTTGTTCTGATTTCAGGCATTGCCCACGCCCAGACATTTCGCGGAACCATTCTGGGGACGGTAACGGATTCCACCGGAGCGGCGATTCCCGAGGCCACCGTGGCCATTAAGAATCTGGGAACCGGCCAAACCCGCACCACCACCAGCGGCGATGCGGGGACCTACACTGTTCCCGAGCTTCCCGTGGGGAACTACGCGGTTACGGTCAGCAAGGATGGGTTTGATTCCATGACCGTGGGTGGGGTCAGCGTGACCGTGGCGGGCGAGCATAGTGTGGATGTAACCCTGGAACCCGGCAAAGTCTCTTCGCGGGTGGAAGTGCAGGCCTCTGCGCCGCTCGTGACCACCACGGAGGATACTTTGGGTGGGACCGTGCAGGCCAGCCAGGTTTCAGACCTTCCTGTGAACGGGCGTGACTACACCAAGCTGATCTATCTGCAACCCGGAGTAAGTGGCGGTCCCGACCAGATCACGGATTCTCCCGGTTCGTTCGGAGAGTTTTCCGTGAACGGCGCGCGCGGCAGATCCAATAATTTCCTCCTCGATGGCACGGACATGAACGATGGCTACCGCAACGATCCGGCCATCAACCAGGCGGGAGTGTTTGGCACCCCTGCGACGATTCTGCCGGTGGATGCCGTGGCCGAACTTGCCGTGCTCTCCAACTTCGCGCCTGAATATGGGCGCAACGCGGGCGGCGTGATCAACATTGTTACCAAGTCCGGAACCAACCAGATTCACGGCACGGCGGCGGACTACTTCCGCAACGACGCCCTCGATGCGCGCAACTTTTTCAACAACGCCCCGACTCCCAAGACTGCCTTTCACAACAATCAATTTGGCGGCTCGCTGGGCGGCCCCATTGTCAAAGACAAGGCCTTTTTCTTCGGCGACTACGAAGGCCAGCGCGAGACCGGAGGCTTGAACAGCACGGCCTGCGTTCCGACAACCGAAGATATTACCACCGCCACCAGCCTGCTTGCCCAGCAGGACATCAGCGTCAATCCCGTCATCTCCAAGCTTCTGGCACGGAACCCATGGCCGGCGGCAACTTCCGAATCCTGCAATAATGTCTCCGCCACCGCCAACATCTTCAACAGCGTAAACAGCCTTATCGCCAAGGCTGATTACAACATCAATGAGAAGAATATGCTGACGGCGCGGTACTACTACTCCACCAGCAACCAGAGCTTCCCCCTGGGTCTTGGCGGCACCGGTGACCTGCCTGGCTATAACACGGTAACGCCCACCAACGTCAACCTTCTATCCTTTTCCTACCTGACGATGCTTTCGCTGACCAAGGTCAATGAAGTTCGCTTTGGCTATAACCGCTTGTATGAGATCTTCGTTCCCCAGGACAGCACCTTTAACCCTGCAAGCATCGGGCTTGATACGGGCGTTGGCCCCCAGGACTATGGCCTGCCCAAAATCACCGTAGGGGAATACACCTCCATCGGCGCAACAGATTCAGACCCCCGCGGCCGCACTGATGAGAACTGGCAGTTCATTGACAATTTCTCTTGGAAGCTCAACAAACATGCCTTGAAATTCGGTTATGAGTTCCGCCGCACCACGGTAGCCCAATATTTTGATGAGAATTTCCGGGGCAGCCTGACATTCGATGACCTGACGGATTTCCTCCAGGGCATACCCACGGGCGAAGGCATCCTGCAAGGCGATACTAACCGCAATACCTACCAGAACTCCCATGCTTTCTATGTGCAGGATAGCTACCGACTCACTCGTCAGCTCACCCTGAACTACGGCCTCCGTTGGGACTATTTCGGGGTGATTGCCGAGGAGAACAACCTGTTTTCCAACTTCAATCCGGCCAGCGGAGTGCTAAGCCAGGTGGGGACGAACGGGCTCAGCAGTCTCTATCAGCCTGACCACCGGAATTTTTCGCCGCGCGCCAGCGTGGCTTACGACGTCGGGGGCAAAGGCAACACGGTCATTCGCATCGGCTTCGGCCAATTCTATGACGTCTTCTCACAGGACTTCTTTCTCGGTCAAATTCCCTATAATGCCGACACTCCCGGGTCAGCCTACAACGATATCGGGCCCAAGCCCATTCTCGGCAACGGCGGCGTTACCTCCCAGATCGTCTCCGGCCAGCCTGTTTATAATAGTTTTGGCGCCTCATCGAATCTGTTCGCGGTTGACCAGCACCTCCCCACGCCTTACATGTTCAACTACAACCTGAATGTGCAGCAGCAGTTGGGGAAGGCCGTTGTCCTTCAGGTTGGATACGTTGGGTCGGAAGGGCACCACCTGTTCCGCTTTCGCGACATCAACCAGCAACAGCTCAGTTGTCAACTGGGAGTCAGTTGCACGGCCAATTTCCCCTACCCGGATTTTGGCTACGTCAACTACTTGGAGACTTCGGCCAACTCGGTTTACAACTCGCTCCAGACTCAACTTCGCATTCGCAGTTTCCACGGGCTTGAATCCACGGTGAATTACAACTACTCCCATTCCATCGACAACGCCAGCGACGGGACGGACTTTGAGCCCAACGCAGCCCAGCCCAATGACAGCTATCGCGTGAATTTGGAACGCGGCAACTCAAACTTCGACGTGCGCCATCGTCTGACCTGGATGGTGGATTACAAGCTGCCCTCCCCCCACGGCACGTATGCGTGGTCCAAGCTGGGCAAAGGATGGGCCATCGATAGTGTTCTGACCGTCCAGACCGGGCAGCCCTTCCAGTTGAATTTCAACTACAGCGGCGATTGGGATGGCTCCGGCGAGTACTTTCCCCGTCCCGACGTGATTGGAAATCCCTACGCCGGTACCAGCCTGCCCAACGATGTCATCAACCTCGCGGCCTTCAAGGTTCCCTGCACATACGACGCTGAAACCAGCGCTTGCGTCCCTGGAACACAACATCCCGGCACCGAAGGACGCAATTCCCTCTGGGGCCCTGGGTTCAAGCAATGGGACGTTGCCCTCTATAAGGACACAGCGATCAATGAACGGCTAAAGATGCAATTCCGCGCCGACTTCTTCAACGTTGTGAATCACCCGAACTTTACCAACCCCTTCCTGCCGACTTTCTTTGCCGCATGCGACACCAATGGTATCAATCCCAACACGGGAGCCTGCCAGGGCTACCTGCCCACCACCGCCACGGGCGATGTGGGAGAAGGCAATCCGTTTATCGGAGGAGGCGGGCCAAGAGGAATTCAGTTGGCTTTGAAGTTTATGTTCTAGAGCATATTTGAATTAAGTGATTGCAGTGGGGCGATCTCCGCACCTGGGGTCGTGCACAACGAGAAATGCAAGTACTTCAATTAGAACCGCTCTAAGCGTCAGTACAGGCACAGGCCGAGCTCTCAGCGGGCCGTCACGCATACTTCCTTTGGCGAGGCTGGAGTGACGGCGGCAAATTTGTCTTGATACCACTGAAAGACACGGTCCCTCCCGTCGCCGGTCGGATCGTTGGCGACCGCATCTTTCATTCCCATCCGCAGCAGCGTTACATAAAGCGCCGAGTGCAGATACATCGATCCACCGTCGTAGCGACTGGAGGACGCAAACAGACGCAGCAGGTCATCTTCCACTTTGGGCGCAAATTCGATCCCCGCCCGGCACAATCCGAGCACTGCCGTGGTTTGTGCATCCCGGGACGCGTGCTCCGCCCGGAGCGTTGCCGCGAACAGATCCGCCATCTCTGCCGGAGCCGCGTCCCCAAGTCTGATCATAAAGGCCGGGGCTTGTGACTGAAGGGACCAGCCGCCCCCTGATTGCGTATTGGCGGCGTCTGCGCGGGCAACCTCGACCAACTGGGGAACCAGAGGTGCATACGCGTCCTCCGGCAAGCGTTCGATCATTTCCGATAGCACGAACCGTATATTGTTGTTGTGGTATTTAAGAGTGTTGTGCTGCCGTCCATGCCGTGTCACCGTTGTAATTTCTTCCGCCCGCTGAAATGCCTGAACCATCGCGGGCGCCTCGGTCGCGGTCAATTCGGGATGCTGCAATAAAGACGGAAACTGCCAGTCGGGTAGCGCCAAATCAGTTACCAGATCGTGGAAGCGTTTGAGTTCGTCGTCGCGTTCCTTTTCTTCATACGATTTCAGGTTTTGCGCAACCGTGGAGTCGCTTGTGGTTTCGCTGATGCGGCTCGATGCCGGCATGGCGACTAATCCCAACGCGGCGGCGATCGCGCTGGTATTTGCATTGTGGTCAAGGTCGCGACTATTCTTGCCCGCTAGAGGCGCATAGGCATCGCGTTCAAATTCAGCGAAACAACGCCATTTGGGGGTCGCCGAGTCGAGCGCACAGCCGATCACGGGAGCCGGCAGCCAGGTGAATGGCGCCGCGGTACCGCCCTTTAGCGTGAATGATTGGTTATTCGCGTGGGTCATTGTGATGGTGGACACTTTGGTGGGAAGCACCAAGTCTTGAGTCTCTACTGTCTCTCCCGCCGAAACGGTCAGAACAGGCTTGGTTGGATCCTCGGGTTGTCGCAGGAGACAGAGATTGAAGTTAAACGTGCCGTTTTCCTGAAAGGCAAAAGTGACCACATTCGGATCACCATGTCCGATCGTAGCGCACACTTTTTTCGCCACAACCCGGTACGACAGATGCGCCGCGATTCGGGGATTTCCGTTCTCTCCATACACGACCGGGATATCGTAGGCTTCCACAAGGTTTTCCGGGACTTTCTCGAGCGCTGACGTCGAACCCACCACCTTGGTTTCAACCACCAGATCATTCTGCTGCGGATCAAATTCAACATGCACCGCCTGGTTGGTTCGAGCGATCTCCTGTCGCAACCGGGATAACTGCGCGTGGCCGGCGATCGTGAGGCCGGCATAAATGGAAAAGTACAAGAACGGCAGGACCACCAGTGCGCGCGGTAAAGTCTTATCCCACGCTTCTTTGGCCATCAGAAGAAATCCAAGATTGATCGTGACGACCGACCAAAGCGGGGCGCCGAAAACCATCAAGAACACGCCCAGGTAGGGGACAAGCTGTGCCAGGAAAACCATGCCGGTGAAGAGAAACAGCAGAATTGATATTGGCAATCTTTTCATTCCGCACTCGTCCGTTTGTGTCATTCATCTAACATGCGACAGTAGCCACCGTGCCACGGGCAACTTGTCCCGATCTATCGGGGTCCTGCCCGTGCCCGAGCATTGCCGGGACCTGTCCCGACGATTTTGATCGGGACGGCCATGGTACATTGCCGGGTGGTTCGAGAACCACCCCAATAATACGCCTTGCTGTTGCTACCCTGTAACCACCCCCGTCGCTAGCGCTCCCCTCCTGAATCAGGAGGGGAGCTTTGTTCCCAGCACGGCTTCCCTCCTTGGCTAAGGAGGGTTGGCGCGTGAGCACCGGGGTGGTTGGTGTGAAGGGGATTTGAAAACCCCACGGTCACAAAATCACTGACCGTGGTTACCGTCTGCCTCCTGCCTAGTCCTCCGCCGGTCCCCAGGCGCGGAGGATTTCATGGATCTGGTCACGCACCTGGGCGCGCGCTCCGGGGCGGTCGGCGGTTTCCATCAAAATTTCGTCGTAATTCGTATGCCGGTGGCGGATGGACGCGATCACCGCCAGTCGAACACTTTCATCTTCCAATCGGCGGCCGGCGGCGGTGCGGCCAATGCGTCCACTGCCTCGCTCCGCGGCGTGCTCGGCGATGGTGCGAGCTTCCTCCGGCGGACACCTCGGGAAGAGTTCGAGGATTCGAAGTGCCAGCGCCGTGGCCACTTTCTCTTCCTCGTCGACTCGCAGGATGGCGGCGCGCTCGCGCTTCCTAGCACGCCCATCCGCATCGGACAAGCACTCTGCCTCTGCCTTTTGCAGTGCCGCCTCTTCCACCAGGGCGCCCTGGCGCTCATAACGTCCACGGGCGCGGGCGAACTTCACCACCACGGCGCTCAGAGTGCTGAACTTGCGCGCGCGGCGGGTCAGCGTGGCGTCGCCCCGGGGGAGATAAACCAGGTGGCCAAGGTCCGCGCATTCCAGGCAGAGAGCACGATTCGCTTCCATGAAGAGGAGGCTGCCCTTGTCCAGTTCCGTCTCGCACTCGGAGCACTTCGACTCCTTGTAGATGTCGAAAACCACCAGCTCAGGAGGCTTCGAGAGCTTCTCGCGCAGTTTTTCCTGCTTTTTTTCCGGAAGAGCGGGGGAAAGGCAATGGGTTCGATAGGCTCGCTCGACGGCGGGGTCGCCGCTCCGGCTGAATTGCAGATTGCGCTGGGGGCCGGCGGTTGGCGCCAGATCGGCTGCCTCACTGGAGGGCGGTAGCGCAGCTTGGCGTAGAGGCGGCTTTATGCCGCCAGATGGCGAGGTAAACTCCCCGCTACCATTCCAAACTGTATCACCGCCCATTGGGGGCAGGTTGCGGCGGCGCGCCCATTCGTGGAAGAGAGCCGTGGCTCTCTGAACATGTTCCGGCGCGACGAAAATCCACTCTTCCAGACACGCCACCCGCCCCTTGCGCCAGCCGTCCACGCGGACGGGATGAAGATATCCGACGCGGAGCAGGACGTCGATAAGGCTCACATAACCCTGCTCGGCCAGTGCGCCTTCCGCCGCCTCCGCTACGCGCACATGCAGCGGCTGTTTCGATTTGCTGCTCATTCAGATACCGCGCCGTCCCAGGCCTAGTGCCCGGGAAAAAACCTCGATTCTGTCTGGACAATATCACGTGCGCCGGGCTGATGCAGGACGACAATTTGGCCCGATTTCCCACTCCATCCGCGCCACCCCGATCTCTGGTCGACCTTGGCCAAAATTAACGCTTAATTAAGACTAGCATTACACCATGCGCCGGAACTTCGGCCGAGAACTGATCCGCGACTTTGCCCAGGTCCTTGTGCGCCCACAGGTCGCGAACTTGCAGCTTGCCGTGCAGGCCAAGGTCCGACCAGTTAACGCTCATCTTGGCCGTTGCATCGCCGCGATTGAAGAGCCCCACTGCCCAGGTCTTGTCTTTCAACGGACGCGCCGCGACCACCAATTTGCCTTGCTCGGAAATCTTCTTTATGGGCTTGGCCGACGTGTCCTGGTCGATGGCGATCACTTCCTTGTTCATGAGAATTGATTTTGTTTCGTCGCTCATGGTCCGCAGGTCGTTGCCTGCCAGCAATGGCGCCGCCAGCATGGACCACAGGCTCATGTGAGTACGGTATTCGTCCGCTGTCATCCCGCCATTGCCGATCTCTAACATGTCGGGATCGTTCCAATGGCCCACTTGCCAATACGAAGCAATTTCAAATTGCTTGAAGCCTATTTGGTCCATTCGCTTCCAGTGATCGGTAATGTCACCCGTGGTGCGCCAGAGATTTCCGCCCACCTTGGCTCCCCAATTCCAGACGTCGTCGTTCCCGTATTGGCAGAGGCTGAAAACGATGGGGCGGCCGGTGGCCTGCAATGCGTCACCCATCTTCTGGTAGACAGCCCGCATGTCGGAATCCTTGTAAATGCGGCCAGCACTGCACCAATCGTATTTGAGATAGTCGAAGCCCCAGGCGGCGTAAGTCTTGGCGTCCTGCTCCTCGTGGCCGTAGCTGCCCTCATAACCCCCGCAGGTCCTGGGGCCGGGCCCGGAATAGATTCCAATCTTCAATCCCTTGGAGTGGACGTAATCCACCAGGCCCTTCATGTTGGGGAATTTCAGATTGCCGGTAATATTTCCCTGCGCGTCGCGAGGGCCTTCCCAAGTATCGTCGATGTTGATGTAAGTGTAACCCGCATCGCGCATGCCGCTTGATACCATGGCGTCGGCCATTCCCCGCACAGAAATATCATCAATCTTCTCGGCGAATTTGTTCCAACTGTTCCAACCCATGGGCGGAGTCCGTACCAGGCCATTGTCAGGCACATCGTGCAGTTTCGGAAGGGGCAGAGGGGCTGGCAGCGCCAATGCTTCCCGATTGGTTCGTTCGGCAACACCCCTGCCCTCCTCAACGCCCGTCAGGTGCACCATCAGCCGAAGCTGATCGCCTTGCAATGTGCCGTCAGCAGTTCCCAAAGGCGGTGGAGTTTCATCCCATAGAATGAAGGTGAGATGCAATTTCCCATCGCAATAGCTTCCCTCTTTGATGGGCCGCTTGCCATAGTCGTACCAAACTCCGCCGGTAATTTGCTCGCCCGACTGCTGGAGGTCAAGGTACGCTCGAATAGAATTTCCGTCTCCCATGCCGAGGTTCACGGCCCAGACGCCGGTCAGGTCAGTTTGAGCCGACAAGGGAATCGCACCGAGTAGAAGTGCGGAAAAAATTAGAAGCACACGGAGCAGGACGCATCCCTCGCGCCGGTGTCCACCCGTTGCTGAGAATTCCATGTTTATCTCCTATTAAGTAAGATTCATGTGAAAAGGTCACCGCGACTGCCGCCAATCGGGCGGGCCCACAATGCGTATCCGCTAACCATGGACCTTATGAAATGCGGCCAGGCAGCGCTGTGCTGTCTCCATCTCGGGATAGTCACTGCCTTCCTGCTCAATCAGGTAATACTCGACCCCACCGGTCTTTTCGGCAGCAGTAAGCAACTGCTTCCAAGGGGCGACGCCTTCGCCAAATAGCACCTTGTACTGCTTCTGGGGCGACCAGTCCTTTAAATGCATGGAGCGGATGCGGCCTGGGTTCCGGTTGACCCACTCAACGGGATCACTACCCGCAGCCACACACGTTCCTACATCCAGTTGCAGCATGATTGACTTGTCGAGGTTTGCAGCCAACACCTCCATGGGCTTTCTACCCTCGATGGGCCTCCATTCGGCATCGTGGTTGTGATAGCCGGCTCGAAGGCCGTGTGCCTTTAAAGTTTCGTTAGCCTTGTTCAGGGTTTCCGCCACGCGCTTCCAATCGTCCAGCGTGTGCAAATCTCCGGGATAACTATTCACTACGTAGCGGGCTGCGAGGATTTTATTTAAATCGATGGCTTTATCAATACCCTGCGGGGTGAAAGAGTTCAAGTCATTATGAGTGGAATAGCACTGGATGCCGAGTTCATCCAGTTCGGCACGTACCTGGCGCGCATAGCCGAGTGTCCACGCGTAGTAAGGCCCGAAGAACTCCACGCACTGGTAACCCATTCTTGCCACACCCCGAACGGTACCCATCAGGTCCTTCTTCAATTCGCCCCGGACCGAGTAAAGCTCCAATCCCACCGGAATATGTTTTGATGGCGCCATGGCAACCGCCAATGGCGCCACGGCCATGGAACCCAAAAAAGAACGACGTGAGATGACATTTATCGTATTCATAATGCGCATACCATACCACAACTCTTGGCCCGTTGCTCTTGGTCTCTGGCCATCCCCTGAAATGTGTGGTGCCGCGCCAACTGATTCAAGGTGGAAGCGATTTCCGCCGATAAGAGGCATAAGAGGACAAGAGATGCTGGATCTTCAAAACGCGGAGATCTTTCGCGCGGCGCTGGAAAGCCTGCCGATCGGCGTCTGCGTGGTGGACCATAACCGGAAGATCAGCTATTGGAATGATGGTGCGGAGAGGATCACCGGCTATTTGCGCCAGGATGTGATTGGGCGCTTCTGTGGCGACATTCTCTTGATCAAGTCCCACGAGAAGAAGGCGGCGCTCTGTGACCAGTATTGCCCTCTGGTTGCCGCCATGCGGGATGGGCGCGCCCGTGAGTCGCGTGTCTATCTTCATCACAAATCGGGTTACGCCGTTCCCGTCAGTTTGCGAGCGGTTCCCATCAGAGACGCGCGCGGCCATGTGATTGGGGCGACGGAAAGCTTTGTGGAGCGGCCCTGGGCGTCTAAACAGCGCCGTCCGGATTCCGACCTGGCCGTTGGTCACGGACTGGACGCGCTAACGCAACTCCCTGACTGCCCTTTTACGGAGACCTATCTGGCAGACCGTTTCAAGTTTGCCACCGAACACATCATTCCCTTTGGGCTGCTGTGCGTCCAGTTGGATCATCTCGATAGCTTGACGGCAACGCATGGACTGGAGGCCGCAGAGGCCATCCTGAATGTGATAGCGCATACGCTGCGCAACGGACTTGACCCGCAGGACTTTGTGGGCCGCTGGGCGGGCAATCAGTTCATGGCGATTGTGTCAAATTGCAGCACGGTTGCTCTGTTGACCACCGCCGAGCGATTGAAGCGGCTTGCTAATTCCTCTGAGATCGTCTGGTGGGGCGATCGATTGTCGGTCACCGTTTCGCTGGCTGGTACCGTCCTGACTCCAGGCGAACCTTTGGAGCGACTCTTGGGACGTACCGGAGACGCGCTGAAAGAGGCAGGGGAGGGTGGCGGCAACTCCGTTCTTGTTCGGGGCGCGCCGGAAACATCCTAGGTGAGGAGAGATAACTCAGGTGTTCGCGATCATCGGAATCGTGGTGGTGTTCGGGTGCGTGATAGCCGGCTACATGATGGAGCACGGCAATCTCAAAGTGCTGGTGCAACCGGCAGAGTTGATTATCATTGCCGGAGCGGGCGTGGGGACACTCCTGATTTCCAACCCTCTTTACATCCTCAAGAGCATCGTTGGTGGATTGCCCGGGGTTATCAACTGCTCAAAGTATACGAAGGCTTTGTATATGGATTCGCTGAAAATGATGTATGAGCTCTTCAGCCGCGCACGCCGCGATGGACTTGTAGCCCTGGAAAGCGACACCGATGAGCCAGAGAAGAGTGCAATATTCTCCAAGTATCCGGCCTTCCTCAAGGACCATCACGTTCTTTTTTTTGTTTGCGACACCATGCGTCTAGTGGCCAGCAATGCCGTGGAGGCCTTTGAGCTTGATCAGATGGTGGAACTGGACATGGACGTTCACCATAACAGTTCCACGCTTCCTGTGTCTGCTCTCAGCACGATGGCAGACTCGCTGCCTGGCCTTGGAATTGTGGCCGCGGTGCTGGGCGTGGTGATCACCATGGGCGCACTTGGCGGTCCGCCGGAAGAGATTGGCCGCAAGGTTGCCGCAGCACTGGTGGGGACGTTTCTGGGCATCCTGCTCTGCTATGGATTAGTGGGACCTCTGGCCGGCAACATGGCCAAATCGGCCGATGATGAGCATGCCTACCTGTATGTGTTGCGTGTGGCGATGGCATCATTCATCAAAGGGACCGCTCCCATCATGGCGGTGGAAGTGGCGCGACGGGCGATTCCGGGCCACGTTCGCCCCACATTCCAGGAGCTTGAATCATTTTGCCGCAACAAGGGTGAGGCAGCCCCCGCCGCAGCGGCATAGAAGAGGAGATTACAGATTGGTGCTTGATGATTTGTGATTGGCGATTGCAACTCCGTGTGCCAGGGGCAATTGGGATTAGGAACTATTCAATGTTCGGTATGGCCACGCTTTGGCCGGCACGTCGACACTTGTTCACAATTCACCAATCACAATTCACAATCACAAATGGTGATTGATCACTATGGCAGCGCGGCCCATCATTGTCATCAAGAAGAAAGTTGGCCACGGCGGGCACCACGGAGGCGCCTGGAAGGTGGCCTATGCCGATTTTGTGACTGCGATGATGTCGCTGTTCATCGTTCTTTGGCTTATGAATAGCAGCAAGCCCATCAAAGAAGCAGTGGCTGGCTACTTCAAGGACCCCGCTGGAACAACCAAACTATTGGGCGGCAATGGCAAGGGTCCGGGCCAGAGCGCCGATGTTGGTCCTGAGAATACGCTGACCTTGACCAAAGACAACATGGCGAAGCTGAAAGATGACCTCCAATCCGCCATTCACAAAATCGACGACCTCAACAAGCTGAAGAACCAGATTGAGATGACTGTCACATCCGAAGGCCTGCGCATTGAACTGATGGAAACGGCCAAGGGCACGTTCTTCGACAGTGGCAGTCCGGAACTGAACGAGAGCGGCAAGGAAACTCTCATTGCGCTGGCGAAGCAACTAGGCGGCGTTCCCAACAAAATCTCGATTGAAGGGCACACTGATTCCAAGCCTCTGGACCGGCATGGCGGCGAATACGGCAATTGGGAGCTTTCTGTGGATCGTGCCAACAATGCCAGGCGGCTAATGCAGGAGAATGGTTTACGTCCGGACCAGGTGACGCAGGTCAGGGGTTATGCCGATCAGAAACTTCGCAAGGTTGATGCGCCTGAGGACCCGTCCAACCGCCGAATCTCCGTCATCGTGCAATACATCGATGAGGCTTCGAAGAAGTAGGTGCGAGGAGGAAGGTGCCAGGGGCGGGCATCAGGCGGCATGTGCTGGGTGTCGGCCATCAGGCACTTGGACTAATGTGCAAGGTCGGGGGAAGAAAGAGTTTGGGACGCCGTGCAAGGTGTGTGGTATTGCAATTAGTTGGAATATCTCTATAGTTTATATTTTCAAACAATTAATACCCGCGAGCCAAGGGCTATCGGGGGTCGGAGGAGCGACTGGTGTAGCGTCGGGCTTTGCATTCTCCAGAAAACCCTGGAAGGGGGGCTGAAATCGCGCGAAATGTTGAGATATGAAACCATTGCCGTCTGCTTCCGGATTTCCCTTGGGCATCCTGACGCGATCCTCTTTTCGCGATTCCCGCCCAGGCTGAATATTTCCGCAGTCTTTTCAACCCCACGTGTGTCGCCCTCATGGAGGCGCCACAAGAGCTCGATTCATTGATGCATCGCACAAGCATTGCCGTCTCGGGCATATCTCGCTGCAAGGCGGCGGGTCAGCCTGCGCGACGCTGTAAGCAATTCAGAAATGCAACGCTAACTTCCAAATGCTAGAGCCGAAACCCGACCCCTGGCGCCTGGCACCCGGAATATGCCGCCCTCATGGAGGCGCCACAGGAAGTCCTTGCCACGGCGACCGGTTCTGGGGCCGCCAGCAAGGTACATTGGGGGCAGGGGGCCGGCGCTACAGCTAGACCGACAATACCCGTGCTTCGTCAAAGTGCCGCTAAATGCCAAATTGCCAGAACTGCTATCTGATGCCAACTGCCTGGCAAGTGAAGCCCAGTGCCCAGAACTGGCAGCTTTCACCTTGCCCCTACCGCGTGGCCCCCAACACCCAGCACCTAGTATTACTATGTTAAGTTTGG
>PLSX01000160.1 GCA_003165315.1 Acidobacteriota bacterium | reverse complement strand
TCGGCGAATCCACAGGAAATACCACAAAGGCTTGACAGCCTGTTTACCACCTTCGTCAACGATAACGGGTTCAATGGGAACGTATTGGTCGCGGAGGACGGCAGGATCACCTACCAACGCTCTTTCGGATACGCCGACGCGGAACAACAATTATTGAACAACGACCAGACCGCATTTAACCTTGCGTCTGTCTCCAAGATTTTTACCGCTGTGGCCATCCTACAGCTCAAGCAAAAAGGTAAGCTTGGCCTGGATGATCCCTATGTAAAATATTTTCCAGATTTTCCATGGCCTGAAATCACTTTACGCCAGCTTTTGTCCCATACCTCCGGTCTGCCTGACAACCAGATCTTTGAAAAGCCCTACCATGAAAACCCCGAGAAGATCTATACACTGGAAGACCTGATCCCGGCTTTTAAAAACGACAAGCGGGGGCTGCTTTTTAAGCCTGGTGAAAAATACAGTTACTCGAACACCGGGTTCGGCCTTTTGGCGCTATTGGTCGAGCATTTGAGCGGAATGAGATTTCAGGACTATCTAACAAAATACATCTTCCGGCCCGCCGGGATGGATCATACCTATATTGATACGCCCCTAATTTACGTAAAAGACACTCACCGCGCCGTCCGCTATGAATTCGTCAGTTATGCATCGTCCCGTTTAATAAGGGTCGATTTGGTAAAAAAGGATCGCATTTCCACAGTCATACTTGGCGCAATTTTAGGGCCCGATGGGGTGGTCAGTACTTCGGGAGATCTGTTGAAATTCGATCAGGCCTTATATGGCGGCAAAATACTCAAGCCCGAAACACTGGAAGAGGCTTTTCGTCCCGCGTCACTGAACAACGGTGAAAAGGTAGTCATGGGGTGGGCCAATACCGTTTCCTATTATGGTTTGGGTTGGATGATACTTTGCGATAGTACTTATGGGAAAGTCGTTTGGCACTCTGGCGGAGATCCGGGCGAAGTCACCGTCTTTTTACGAAACATCACAAAAAAGCAAACGGTCGTCGTTTTAGATAATGTCACACACCGCGGACTACATCCGCAGGGAATTAATGCGTTCAATATCTTAAATGGTGGCCCCGTTTTGACCTTTAAAAAATCACTTGCGAGGGCTTACGCCAGCCAATTGGCGGGAAAAGGCCCCGATGCCGCCGCCGTACTTTATAACGAACTAAAAACGGATACTGCACATTATGACCCGATGAATGAAAAGAATTAAATGGAATGTGCTACGACATGCTCGATGATGGTCATCAGCCGGAAGCTCTGGAAGGATTTAAGTTGGGTACCCTGCTATTTCCCGATAGCTGGAATGCGTACGACAGTTACGCCGAAGCATTGGCCAGGACCGGGAAAAAAGAAGAAGCGATTGCGATGTATAAAAAATCAATAGCCATGAATCCAGAAAACCAGGGAGGGGAAAACGCTTTAAAGCAGTTGGAATCAAAATAAGGGAAAGCGGGACATCCATATTTCCATTTTCATATCCCATCTTGTGAGCATCGAAAACCGTGAACTATGCTCTTGAAAATGGCATCTACCGTGCCCGGATTTCAGAATAAAAGCGTTAGTACGCTTGGTCGTCGCTTGTCACAGATCACACGCCACACGGTACTCGTCGCTTGTCACTCGTCCGTTCTTACTTGTCGCTGCCCTTAACCGCGGGCATATACATGTGGAACTCCCCTGGCGGGTGGGTGTGCTCGAATTGAATCGTGGTGTGATGGATATCGAATTCGTGGGCCAGAATTTCGCGAACCTGATGGGCGATCTGTTCGGTTTCCGAGGTGGGCATATCCAGAATGTGGACGTGGCAGGAGAGGGCTTGGGAATTGGACCCCAGGCACCAGATATGCATGTCATGAACTTCCATAACCCCTTGCACCTTCAGCATGGCGGCGGCCACTTTTTCCAGCGTCATCCCTTTGGGCAGGCTCTCCATCAGAATTTCGACAGAGTCGCGGATGATTCCCACAGCCGACCACACCACCAGCGCCGCAATCAGAAATCCCAGGATAGGGTCGATAATCGTATAGGCGGATCCAAATCTGCCGATGATCCACGCCCCTACGATGATGGCCACGTTGGAAATGGCGTCACCGAGGTTGTGAATGAACACCGCGCGCATATTCAGGTCGCTCTGCTCGCGGAACAAGCCCCAGGAGATTCCCCCGTTCACAACCAGTGCGACGATGCCGACCACCAGCATGGCGCCGGAAGCCACCGGCTCCGGCCGCATGATGCGCGTGTAGGCTTCATAGAAGAGATAAATTCCCACCCCTACCAGCAGCAGGGCATTCACAAAGGCCACCAGCACGCCGGCGCGTTGATAGCCAAACGTCTTCCGCTCATCGGGGGCACGACGCTCAAAATAGAGGGCAATCCAGGAAAGGATCAGGGAAGGAACGTCGGTGAGGTTGTGCCATCCATCGCTGACCAGCGCCAGGCTGTGCGACATGGAGCCGACCACAAACTCCGTCGCCACCAGCGCCAGCGTCGCGACCAAGGCAATCTTGACTACCCAAGTCGCGGCCATGCCGTGATGATGGTGGTGATGGTGATGATGGTCGTGTGAATGCACGATTTTCTCTGGGCGCTACCAAGCCCAATGTTATTCAGGGAGCTTCTCGAGCGAGAGTGCTCTCTGCTCGCCAGAAGAACCCCCTCACCCGTCCCGATGCATCGGGACACCCTTTCCCCCCAAGGGGGCGAGGGTAGTTAATTCAAATCACCTCTCCCCTCGTCCCTTTGGGGGAGAGGGGCTGGGGGTGAGGGGGTTCTGAGGCGCAAACGGTCAAGAAACTTGCTGAAAATCTTTGAGTGAAAAGTAATTCCGTTACACCAGCTTGGCGTTCAGACTGATCTGCGCCGCTGCCAGCACCTTGGAAACCGGGCAGCCCTTTTTTGCATCGTCGGCAAACTTGGCAAAGGTCGCAGCATCGATGCCGGGAATTTGCGCTTCCGTGTTCAGTTCAATGCGGGTGATGCTGAAACCCTCACCCACCTTTTCCAAATGCACCGTGGCGGTGGTGTGAATACTCGTTGGGGTAAAGCCACCCTTGCCCAATCCCGCGGAAAGGGCCATGGAAAAGCATCCGGCGTGCGCGGCGGCAATCAATTCCTCCGGATTCGTACCCACTCCACTCTCAAACCGGGAGGAAAAGGAATACTGCCCTTCGTAGGCGCCGCTTCCCAACTTTATCGTGCCCTTGCCCTCGAGAAGATTACCCTTCCAAACCGCTTCTGAAGTCCGTGCAGCCATGCTGTTTTGCTCCTTCGATGAAGATTGAGTTGTTCGCTCCACCGGGAAGAGACCATGCGCGCGCGCCTGTACCTGCACCTCGCAACCCGCCCCCATGGAATTCAACCCTGAGACTTCAGTATAACACTGTTGGCTGCGATGGTCCCCATCGCCTGGCCGAAACAAGGCGGGCGGGGAATGGAGTGGATTATTCTGTTGTCTCGCTGCGGTTTTCCCCCCCATCCGTCACTCCATTTGCAACCAATTGGAATCTGAGGCTTCGGTTCAAAGAAGAATCGTCGCTGCAGGCAGGCGTCGGATCCAAGCCCTCGAAGTTCTGGTCGAACTTGGTGGCATCGTCTAAAGGTTCTCCGGAAAGAACCGATAGGGGTAGAGAGTCCATAAGGAGTATGTGAAACCATGCCCGGACAGATCAGGAAAATGCTCGATGTAATTATTGCGAAACGTTCCAAGGGCAATTCGACAATTGCATTGACCACCAAAACCAAGCTCATTTTCAAAGGTTTTGACCCCGACGACTTCAACCCTTCGTCTCCCGATGACCCGGCGGCAATGGCAAAGATTAGAACCATTGCTGCGGAGTTGGGAGTCGACCTGTAAACCGATAGCGGAGAAAAAACTATGCCCATCATTACAGCCCACTCAGCAAAAGGTCTACCTGCGGCCGTAGCAGATCTGAAAGCCGCCGCCGACAGCCAGGCTCGGGTGGTGATTTTTTTTGCCTCCTCCAAATACGACCCGGCGGAGATTAGCCGGCAGATGCAGGCGGCGTTTCCACAGGCCTGCGTGGCAGGCTGCTCGACGGCAGGAGAGATCGCCGGCGGCAAAATGATGACCGAATCGGTCGCTGCCATGTTTCTGGATGAAGAAATCGTAGGGCAGGCCACTTCCGCTGTCGTCGAGAATCTCCGCGCCGAAGTGTCTGTTCGCGATGCCTTCTCGAAAATGGAGCGCGACCTGCGCGCGCCGGTCTCATCCCTGGATATCGAGAAGTATGCCGGCATCGTTCTGGCGGACGGAATGAGCGGCACCGAAGAAGTTCTCATGGAAAGAATCGGCGACCGGTCCGACATTCTTTTTGTTGGGGGATCGGCCGGGGACGACCTGAAATTCAAGAGCACCCACGTCATGGTCGGCGGCAAGGCGTATACGGATGCCGCGATCCTTCTGCTCCTGGAACTGAAAAAGGGCTTCGACATCATCAAGACCCAGAGTTTCCGGACGACCGGCAAGAAACTGGTGGCGACCAAGGTTGACGAACATCTTCGCTTCGTGGCGGAGTTTGACCATAAGCCCGCGATTGAAGCTTATGCACAAACATTGGGCGTGCCGCCGGAAGCAGCCCCGGCTCTTTTCATGAAGCACCCGCTGGGATTGATGGTCAACGGCGATCCCTTTGTGCGCAGTCCCCAGCGCGTGCAGGGCCAGGGGATCATCTTTTACTGTCACATCAAGCAGGGAATGGCGCTTGAGGTTCTCAAGGCCACGGACATTGTCGCCCACACCCGGCAGGCCGTCGAGGCGCGAAAAGCGACGGGTGGGCCCATCGCCGGCATCATTGATTTCCAGTGCATCCTGCGCACATTGCAGCTTCGCGGGGAGAAACGGTGTGACGATTACGGCGCCATCTTTGCCGAAATCCCGACTGCGGGTTTAAGCACTTACGGCGAAGCTTACCTCGGCCACATCAATCAAACCTCGACCATGCTGGTATTTCGTTAGAGAAGCCGGAGCAGCAACAGATCAGCTCGGCCGGCATTGGCAACGGGATCTCCAGACCCTTGCGAGTTTGTGCGCCGCCTTAAAACTCGCCGGAGCTTTCCCCTCTGGCTTTGCGCTCTACCCGCCGGCGGCGCGAGAAAACGTGTCCCGTTCCATTTTCCCGCGCCCCGCCGGCACCAGGCATGGAGACGTAACTGGAGCTGGCAAAGGGTAATCCGTCTCATCCTGCTTTACGAGCGCCCATCATTCTTGACTTTTCCAATGGGAGGTTTGTCAATTCATGAACTCATCAAAGAGACAATTTCAGAAATCGCCGACGCTGCACTGCTGTCTTGCGATTCTGGCAGCCTTTGTGCTGGCGTTGGGTTTGGCAAAACCCGCACACGCACAGGCGCTGGGCTGGGAGGGTGAAACCGGCGTGTTCGTCACCCCCCTGGCATTTACGGCGTCTGTGGACGAAGGTCCAAAGCTGCATCCCGTCGTGGCCTACCACTATTTTAACGCCGGCCCCGTCATCGGGGACTTCCATGAACTCTCGATTGAAGTGGGAGTGGGCAAGCGGTTCGAGTTTGGCTTTACGCACGAATTCCACGTTTTTGGCAGCGACCCCAGCCTCAGCCCGCTTTGGCAAAATGGGTTTGAGATCTTTAACGGCAAATTCATTCTGGTTCCGGAAAACTACGAGAAGCAGAAGTGGGTTCCAGCAGTTTCGGTGGGGTTCATTGCCCGCACCAACGTCCGCAACGTCGGTAACTGGGTGGCCGAATCGGCCTCCAATCCGTCAATGGTGGGTGGCAAGAGTGACGGCGACATCTACATTGTTGCCTCCAAGGTTGTTCCCACCAAGCCGATTCCCATTGTCCTGAGCGGCGGCGTACGCGGCACCGACGCTGAGCTCTGGGGCATGGGCGGAAACGCCCCGGCTTGGGAAGCGCGCGCTTTTGGCGCCGTCGCCTTCGTCTTCAAAGGGCCGAGCCGCAGCGTCATTATCCTCGGGTCCGAGGCGGCGCAGCAGCCCCATCACCCCTATGGGTTTCCAACCCTAAGCATTCCCACCACACTCACCTATTATGTCCGCATTGTGCCCAAGCCGAAATACCATGTGAATTTTGATGTTGGTGTGGCGCAGATCGCGGGGGTGGTGATGCCCACGGTTGATCTGAAAGCGCGGCATCAAATGGGAGCCCAGGTGTCTTATGGCTTTTGAGTGTCGGCACCGGTGATTTACACGGTCATCACGTCGGCTGCGATCCGTGCGCGGGATGTCTTGGGGGAGTAAGTTGGAAGATTCGGGCTTTTCAAGCGGGAAAGCGCTCCCCGGAATGGCAAATGCCTTTCACGTCAAGGCGCAAAGAAAACGAAGAGCCTGCTCTCTACGAGTCTTTGCGCCCTTGCCTCTGACTGCAGTCGCCTTTCCCTACGCAGCTTCTCAGGCAACGGGCAAGCCCGTGATCTTTCTCGCCTCTTCAGGGGTGGCAATCTCGCGCCCCAGCTCGCGGGAGATTTTCACGATCTTTTCCACCAGCTCGGCGTTCGATTTCGCGTATGTCGCGCCACCATCTACAAACGGGCTGTCTTCCATGCCCACGCGCACGTGGCCGCCCAGCAGAATCGATTGCGTCAACACCTGCCAGTGAGTGGGCGGATCCATCACGCTGACGCTGTAGTTGAAATTTTCGGGTTTGTGATCGTGCATGTACTGAAGCGCCTTGACGGTGGGCGGGGTCCAGCAGCCACCAGCCCATCCGAGAAAGAAGGTGGTCCAGACGGGCGTATCCAGAATGCCCTTCGAAATCATTTTGTTGGCATTCCAGATGGCGCCATAGTGGAAGGATTCCACCTCGGCCTTGATGCCGTACTGGCGCGTGTAGAGGCAGTACTTCTCCAGCTCCTCGCGGTCGTGCAGGCCGTAGAGCTCCACGGGCGGATAATTGGGGTCGGGCTGGAAGCACTCATCGTGGGCGTTAAAGCAGATCGACATCATATCGGGGCGCTGCTTCATCAGTTCCACCCGCTGCGGAAAACGCCCGTTGGCGATGCCGAATTGAATCACCGGCTGCACCTTGGCCTTGATCAGCGTGGTGAGCTCAAGCCAGCCGGGAAGGAAAAGGTCAGAGAGTTTTGTGCCGTCCGCCTGAATCTTCTCGTCCACCGTGTAGGGGCCGTGCAGGTGGCAAATTGAAGCGCCGGCATTGACGGAACGGATGTACTCCTCCGCCTGCGCCGGGACTCCCTTGGGGTTGTGGGGATTTCGCGGATACGACATGGTGGAGTCGCAAGTGATCGTGATAACCAGTTTTTCCATAACATTTTCTCCCATGGATTATATTGGATTGATTTCGGTTTAGAGTCGCGGCGGAATCAATCCCATTCTCATCGAAGCCCCGCCATATTCAGATATCTCACGCCTTCATGACCACGACCACCCGCGCCGAGGCTCCCCGGCGAACGGCTTCGTAGGCTTCATTGATCTCTTCCAGCCTGAACCTCTGCGCGATGGGCGGATTGACGATTCCGGCTTCGAGCAGCTTGATGGCTTCGACTGTGTCTTTGCGCGTGCCGTTGCGCGAACCGATGATCTCGAGTTCGCGTTGGGCAATTTCCGTGGTGTTGATGGGGGTGTCGTCGCGCTCCTCCCCAATCACGATAATGCGGCCGCATCGTATCACATAATCGGCGGCGTCACGCAGGGTCTGGGCGCTGCCCACACAATCGAAGACGCACTGCGCCCCATTGGTTCGCGAGAAGTCTCGAATGGTGGCAGCCGTGGTGGATTCACCCGACCTCACGACCAGGTGGGCGCCGCATTCCTTCGCCAGCGCCAGCTTGGCATCCGAGCGGCTGACAGCCACCACGCGAATGTCCTGTGACCGCAGCAATTGAATCAAAACCTGCCCGATTCCACCCGCGCCCAGCACCACAGCCGTTTCCTCAGGATGGAGCCCTGCCCGCCCCACCGCATGAACAGCTGTGACCACGGCATCGGCCACCAGACCACCCACATCGAAGGAAACTTTTTCCGGAAGCAGGAAGAGGTTCACACCGGGGGTTTTGAAATATTCCGCAAACGCTCCGGGAGACAACACTCCCAGGAGGCCTTGGAGATTCAGGCATTGCTGGTCGCGGCCGGCGCGGCAATAGTAACAATCTCCGCAAGTGAAAAAGAGGTGAGGAACAACACGATCCCCGGGCCGTAGGTGCGTGATCTTGCTTCCCACTTTGGCCACGACCCCAGCAGGCTCATGGCCCAGGATATGCGGTAATTTAGGAACGTAACCGAAGCCCTTCAGTATGTGAAGGTCCGTCCCGCAGATGCCGCAACAACGTGTCTCAACCAGTACTTCCTCCGGGCCGATCTCCGGGATGGGGACGTCCTCAATCCGAAGTGGCTTGCCCACCTCATGCATCACCGCAGCCTTCACTGTGAACCCCCAGTGCAAAGTGATCAAACGCGCGCGCCGCTACTTGCCCGTCACCAGATTGTTTCCATGCGCCAGGATGCCCATGGCAAGAACCAGAACTGCCAGTCCGACAAAGAGCGTCCGGGTGGATGCCTTGGGCGCGCCCTTCCACTCCCGGGTGATAAAGCCCAGCGCATTGGCTACCAGCAGCGAACAGGCGATGTTAAAAACCCATCCCACCGAGGTGCCTAGGCGTCCCAGGTAGTATGTTGCCATCCCATAGGGGATTTGCGCCAGAAAATGCAGGGAGCCTGCGACCAGGGCCAAGCCAAAGTCGCGTCCTGTTCCGGCCTTGAAGTAATTCCTCCAAGTACCTTTTTTGAGCATGGTGGAGCCGCTGCCAATCAGGATAGCGAAAAAGCCGCCCCAGTAAACAGTGACCCAGCGGCCGATGGAAGCGGCGAGCGGGCCTGCACCCAATTGCTGCGCTTCCCGCGCCACGCGATCCGCAAATTCAAACCCCAGGTTGGCGCAGGCGCTGAGAAAGCCGGAGAGAACGCACCATGCAAGGCCCACCAGAAAAATCTTTAGCGGCGTTTTGCCAGCGGAGGCGCCTTCCTTGCCGGGGTTATCCCGCTCTGGAGCAGCACGCTCGCGGAGAACTCCAGCCCGCCCGCAAATGGCTACCCCCGCAAGGCAGGTTACGATTCCCAGAAGGACAAAAAAGCGCGCGTCCGCGGGAATCCGATCCCACTTCCGGATCATGGGGATGATGGCGCCGATGGCGATGGCCAGCCCCATAATCGTGGCATAGCCGAGCGACATCCCGACGGAAGTGATGCCGATGGCAAACGTTACCGCCCCCCATCCCCAGAGGAACCCGAACCCCACCGCGGCAAGCACGGTGGCAGGTCCCGCAGCCACCAGCGCTTGTCTCCAAACCGGCAGAAAGATGCTTACCACCGTGAGGGGAATGCAGATCAGGGCAAAGAAGAATGCCAGCAGCCAGGTGTTTTCCCAAGCATAGCGCTGCTGGATTCGCAGCGGAAAGGCAAAGGCTCCTCCAGCCACGGCAGCAAGGAGAATCAACCCAAAACCGGGAATGAGTGGGTTCATCGGCGCCCTCTTTCTATTCTGTTTTGGAACGAACGGCCAGCCTTCAAACTGCCGCGAGACTATAGCACGACTTGAAGTGTGCCACACCAGGGAAGAACAAAATTGGGCAACTGGCAAAACCATGTGCTATAAAAAGCGAGCTCGTCCAGTCCCTTTCGCGCACGGAGATGATCAACATGGCAATCGCTTCTGAAACTCCACGGACCACAAAGGATGACGTCCTGAAAATGATGGAAACCCTCTCCAACTGGGGGCGTTGGGGAAAGGACGACCAGTTGGGAGCGCTCAATCTGATCACGCCACAAAAGAGACGGGAGGCGGCCACGCTGGTCAAAGAGGGGTTGTCCATTTCTCTGGCGCGGGATGCCATCAAAGTTCAAGTGGGCGTGTCCGCTCCGTTTGAACATCGCATGTTGCAAACCGGTGCGATGCCAGGGTCGGAATACTCTGGTGACCTATACAGCGTGCAATTCCACGGCTTCACCCATACCCATGTGGATGCCCTCTGCCACATCTTTCATCAGGGCCGCATGTACAACGGTTACTCCCAGCAGGAGGTGACGGACAAAGGCGCGGCGAAGCTCTCCGTCATCGCCATGAAAGACGGCATTCTTACGCGCGGGGTCCTGATGGATTTTCCCCAGCTCTTCGGCGTCAATTACCTGGATGGTTCGCGGCCCATCTACCCGGAAGACATTGAGGCGTGGCAAAAGCAGACTGGTGTGGCCGTGGGCAGCGGCGATGCGGTGATTATTCGCACCGGCCGCTGGGCCCGATTGGAAGCCGAGGGTGATTGGGATGTGGAGAACGACTCGTCAGGAATTCATGTCTCCTGCATGCCCTGGTTCAGACAGAAGGATGTGGCGCTGCTGGGAAGCGACTTGGCGATGGACGTGATGCCCTCGCGGGTGGAAGGCATTCGCATGCCCGTCCACATGGTAACTATAGCGGCCATGGGCGTGCCCATCCTCGATGCTTGTGACCTGGAACCGATCAGCGAAGCCGCAGCGCAGCGCAACCGCTGGGATTTTCTTTTGACGATGGCGCCGCTCGCCGTGGACGGCGGAACGGGCTCACCCATCAATGCGACGGCGACGATTTAATACAGACTATGACTGAGGCACAAACGCGACGGCCCTTACCCATGACCCGTCCCCATCTTTCAAGTGCATGGGCAGCGCCATCAAGTAAACTTCCCTGCCCACTATTTTATCCAGGTTTGTCATCAGTTCCAGAATGATGGGATATTGCCCCGGATCGCGAAAAACCTTGGGATGGTCGATGAGGTACGGATCGGTGGAGGGCACATCCATACCCACCAGTGCGAGCTTGTGGGCCAGAATCCACTCAATGCCGGCGGCGGAAAAATGCGGATGATTCAGGTCATAATAGAGAGGATCGAAGGGTTTGAAGTATCGATCCCAGCCCGTATGGATTAGAATGCGGTCGCCGTCAGCCACGCCACGCTTTTCAAAATCATCAGCGGTAAAGAAATCACCCAATTTCTTTTCGGTGAAATCAAGCACCTTGCACCAGCCCAGATACCGGGTGAGGGGGATTTCATCGATCTTTCGGCCCTCGTAGTTGAAGTGAAAGGGCGCGTCCGTGTGCGTGCCCTGGTGCCCCGACATGCAGTAGTACTTCATGTTCAGTGGTTCGCGCGAGCCATGCTTGCGGTCCATGACAATCCAATTGCGGATGATGCATCGCGGTTCTGCGCTCCAAATGGGCATGTCATCGTAGACTGGGAAAGTCAGGTCAACCATCGTCATATTGGCGAAGGGATCGGATTTCATAAGTAATCCTCCAGTGAAAGTCTCAAAACGGACTCATACCAAGAGCTCTTGCTTAAGCCCTCAGGATCGAGTTGTAGGCGGCCAATTCAATCCGAGGGTGCTGGCGCTATTGAGGATCGCTCGCCACGTCGCATCATCAAGGGGGATTCCGTTCTCTTTCCGGCTTTTGGCGGTACGGGATTCCGGTTCGCCTGGCATCAATACTTCGTCAAAGCCTTCGGCGGGTTTGCTGGACTTCACGTAACGCCGCATCTCCTCGATCAACTCGTAGAAATGTTCTGCCGGCATGAAGGCAGAAGCATCGATCACGATGAAGCCCACTCCGTTACCCGGCTGGTCTACCTTGATGTTCAATCCGGCCAGCGCTCCTCCCATCACCTCGACAAGCAGCGATAGCGCAAATCCCCGGTAGCCGCTTTCCCTGCCAAACGGGAGGATCGAACCCATGGGCGGGCCGTAAAAGCTGGCTGGATCTGTGCTGGGTTTTCCTTGGGCATCCACAATCCACCCTTCGGGAAGCGCCTTCTTTCCGTCACGATAGACTCGGATTTTTCCCTCCGGCGAGGCGGCGGTGGAGAAATCCGCCACAATGGGTTCGCCCTCGCCCGCTGGGAATGCAAAAGAGATGGGATTGGTGGCGAGGCGCGGTTCACGCCCTCCCCAAGGAAGTACAAAGTGGCCGTGGATGGGGGAGTTGCAAAAGCCCAGTGCGAGAAAGCCATTGCGTGCGGCGAACTCCGTATAAGCCCCCAGACGTCCGATGTGGCCGCAGCGCTGAGCCACCACGCAGGCAGTATGATGGCTGCGTGCCTTGGCAATGGCAACTTCCATGGCGCGCATGGCGCCCACCTGGCCAAAGTTCCATCCACAATCCACAGCCGCCGTGGTTTCGGTTTCCCGCACGACCACAACTGGCGCCGCCGGCTGAATCTCCCCTCTCCGGATATCAGTCACGTATTGCGGAATCCGGATCAGGCCGTGGGAATCGACGCCCAGAAGGTTCGCGTCAACCAGGTGGTCCGCCACAACCGCAGCGTCCTTGGGGGGTGAGCCACAAGCTTCAAAAATCTTCTTGGTGAATTTGCGTAATTCGTTTTCAGGTTGTACCGGCATGTCGAAAAGACCTCGCCTCCCGGCCCCTCCCTTCCCACGGTGGCGGCCGGGTACCTCCTCTTATCTAGGGGGCATTCAGTTTCTGGATTTCATCATCTGATAACAGCGACAATGGCCGAAGCGCCAATCCACCATCAATCGTAATGTCTGTGCCTGTTGTATAGCTGCTGAGACGATCGGAGAGCAGCAGAACCGCCGCCGCGCCGCACTCATCTGGATTCCCAAAGCGGCGCAAGGGGATTTGAGCTTTGAGTTTGTCCTCAATGTATGCTGATATTCCCGCTGTCAGCCGCGTTGGGTAGTGGCCGGGGGTTAGCAGATTTACTCGAATGCCGAAGGGCGCCAGCTCAATGGCCAGGGTTTCCATGAGCATCTTCAACCCCATTTTGGAAATCCGGTAAGAGGATTCCCGGTAGGCCGGAACATACCGCACCGTCGAATTCACCACCAAAATGCTGCCGGAGCGGCGCGCGATCATGTGTTTTGAAATCTCCCTGCTTGCCCACACGCAGGAGGCCAAATTCGTGTTGATCGTGTTGTAGAACGCTTCGCTGGTGATTTTGGTGATGGGTTGATGCCACGCCCGGGCTGAGTTATTTACGAACAAATCCACTCGGCCCATCCGCTCAATGGCCTCGTTCACCATTCCCACCGCACCATCTTCCGAACTGACGTCAGCCTTGATGGCGATGACGTTTCCCCCACAAAGCTGGGAAAGTTCAGCCATGGCCTCGGGCTCAGGGTTTCGGCTTGCCACCGCCAGTTGCACACCTTCACGCGCGAGCGCCCGTGAAATGCCCAGACCAATTCCAGTCGAGCCTCCCGTGATCAGGCAGGTCTTACCCCCAAGACCGCTATCAAGCATGTTGGGACTCCTTTCTTTGGCTTGCTCGCAGTGGCATGTTTTGCCTTACCCTCCTCGCTAATCGGACAAATAAACAAAAAGGGTATGGCAAGCACACCCCTAATTCTATCTCGTGCTAATTTGCCTCAACCTCAACACGCCAGCCCCAGGAACTGGCAGGCTCGGTCCACGTTGGCGGCGCATTGACGGGCCGAATAAACAGGAGTCGGGTTGCCGTACAAGTCGAGGGTCAACGTCCCGTCGAATCCGATCACCTTGAAAGCCTGAAGAACTGCCGTCAAATTCATCTTCCCCGTCCCCGGCGCATAGTGAAGCTCGGAGGTTACCTGGTCAGAGTCGGAGTAGTGAATATGCCGAATCCGCCGTCCAAGACGCAGAATTGCTCCGGCATAGTCGTTTGGTTGCCCAACGCCGTAGTGGCAGCAATCGTACAAGACGCCAAAGTGGGCGGGGTCCAGCGCGTCGCACAACTTGATCAGGAATTGGTCGTTCATCCCCACGGTAAAAGGATGTGGTTCCGTGAAAAAGCGGGCATTGTGCCACTTGGCGAACTTAACCACCGACTGAAACATGTCGATTAAACGGGGAAGGAGCTGCTGCTCACACTCCAAATCGGAGAACCCCTTGGGACGAACCCCTTCCCAAATCAATACGTCCCGAACACCCAGGGAGAGTGCGAGGTTCAGATCATCCTTCAGGCCTTCGAGCGTCCCCTTGAGTTCCTCGTCGGTGCCGAAAGGTTTGAAATAAGGCTCGCCCACCACATTCAGAGCTCCCATCTCCAGACCCAGGTCTTCCTTCGCATACTTTGCGAACTCCCGGCACAGTGCCTGGGTACGGCAGCGCTTGAGGTGGCCTTTCCACATCTCCACGCGCGTGCAACCCGCGTCGCGCATCAACCGCAAGGCTTCTTCCACAGGATAATCTTCAAAGGAAATTGTGCTTCCCCACATGAAATTTATACCCTTTCTGAGGCGTTGCGCCGAGCAGTTTGCATCCTGAATGAGCAGCCGCGGCGGAGGCTGCCAGCATTGATTATCAGCGAAAATCAGGTCACATGAACGGTTAGCGTTATATTCACTCATCGAAACCTTGTCAAGCGCATTCGGGGCTTGTCTCGGGATTTGAATGGCTCAAGACTTGATCTAATCACCACGGCATGCATGGTGCTTTAAGGCGCACTCCGCCTCTTACTAACTCTATCGAAGTTAAAGGGTAAAGGTCACTGACGTGGAGCGGGTTTGGCGGAGGCCATCAAGCGTTTCAGTTCGACTTTCAGGCTTTGGACGCCGGGCTGGTCAAACTTGACAATGATGTCAGAAGGTTCGAAGCCGGGGGCTTCAATGTGCAGGGTATGCTCGCCGACAGGAAGTTGAAATGGGCCGAGCTTGTCCGTTGTGCCCGCGTAAATGCCATCGAGAGTGACACGCGCTTCAGGGGGATTGGTATCGAGGATCAGTGCTCCCACAGTATCCCATTCGTAACCCGCATTGGAGTTGCAGCCGGCCTGGCAAGGATTTTGGCTTGGATAGGGACTGGCCCACCAGCCGTTGGGGGGAACGTCAAGTGGCGAACTGGACGAAATCCCGGAATTGCCGAAGACAAGGTCGCCACTACCGCCACCGTACGATCCGCCGCGGTCGTAAATCGGCGCAGCATTGGAAGAGCTGTAAGCATGGTGGGAGGAGGCGCTACCTCCGCGTCGTTGGGCGAAGGCTGGAATGTATGCCAGCAGAAAGATAAGGGCGATGTGCAGGGTGTTGCGGATACCTTTACCCATATGGCCTCCTCGAATCGGAGTCCAGCTAACCTTGACGAACCTTCATTCTAACATTTTCGCAATGCCATTGCGAATATCCCTGCCCGCTATACTCAAATCCCGATTGCGCTTGACGCTGTTTTCAGTAGTGGGCTAACTTGATAGGGTTGCGCATAAACCCCGAATCGCCGCCGCATAAACAAACGAACGTTCTTGCGACGAGCGTCCGGACGAGGATTTTTATGGAACTTTTTGAACTTACCAAAAGCCTGGTCAACATGGCGTCTGTAACCGGCCACGAAAAGGCCTGCGCGGAATTTGTAAAAGGGTATCTCGGCCAGCTGGGATTTCAGGCGGAACTTATGCCCGTTTCGCGCGACCGTTCCAATGTCTTCGCCACCTGGGGGAAGCCGGACGTGGTGTTGAGTACGCACATGGATACGGTGCCGCCCTTTTTCCCTGCGCATGAAGATGCTGAACACATTTACGGCCGTGGCTCGTGCGATGCCAAGGGCATTCTGGCCGCGCAGGTGACCGCAGCGGAACGGTTGAAGAATGATGGGGTGCAGGATATCGCGCTTCTCTTCCTTGTCGGGGAAGAGACCGTCAGCGATGGCGCGCGCGAAGCCAATTTGCACCCGCGGGGCTCGCGCTACATCATCAATGGGGAGCCGACGGAAAACAAGCTGGTGATCGGTAGCAAGGGAAACTTGCGATTTGACGTACGCGCGCACGGCAAGATGGCGCACTCCGCCTATCCGCACCTGGGCGTGAACGCAATTGACAAGCTCTTGGACGTGCTTGAGGAAATTCGGAAAATTTCCCTGCCGGTCAGTCCCGTGCTGGGGCCATCGACGATGAATATTGGCGTGATCACCGGCGGCCGCGCGGCCAACGTGATCCCCGATGAAGCCGTGGCGCAAATTCTGATCCGCATTGTTGAGAATTCGGATCCCCTGCGCAAGAAGATTACAGAAATCGTCGGGGATCGGTGCGAGCTGGCTATTGTGCGTGATACTCCTGTCTTGCTGATGGAAGAACTTGAAGGGTATGAGACGGACGTTGTGGCCTTCACCACGGATTTGCCGTCGCTCACCAATTGGGGACGCCCCTTGCTGCTTGGGCCCGGGTCAATCAGCACAGCCCACACCGAGCGTGAGTTTGTGCGCAAGGCGGATCTGGTTGCTGCGGCCGATCTCTACTATCGCCTGGTGCGCGACCTGAAGAGCAGGAATTAACAATTAGGGGTTAGGTTTTAGGGGTTAGGGATTAGACGTTGGGGTCTGAGGAGAGATTCAAATTCCTGCTCCCTAGTACTTACTTGAATTAATAA
>PLSX01000278.1 GCA_003165315.1 Acidobacteriota bacterium | reverse complement strand
ACCCTGGGCTTGCAACAATTCGGTAGTACGCCACGTGGGTAATACATCCCTCTCATGCTAACTCCATGAGAATTCAACCGCTTCCTCCTCTTTTTAGCACTTTCGCAGTAAACTACCGCTAGCGGTATGACCGCAGAGGATACCTGCACAATCCGTTCGTTTATCCGCGATCCCATTTTCACTCCTCCTCAATAACCCGCCATTTCGATTATCCTCATCCGCTGGCTCAATGCAAACATGAATCAGGGGTTGTGCGGGTGTATACTGCCCTGGGTTAATTCGCCAAAATTTGAATCATGATCTTCAACGCATGGCTTGGAGGCGCTTATGAGATCAAGAACGGTATGGCTCGTCATGCTGGTTTGCATGGGAATGGGAACGGTATGGGCGCAGAGCACGCCCTCACCCGCGCTCCTTGTTCTCTTGAAGAGAGACCGTGCGCTGGCCATCGTCGATCCAGCAACTCTTAAGGTTGTTGGCCGCGTGCCCGCCGGGCCGGACCCGCATGAAGTGGTGGCTTCCCCCGATGGCAGAACCGCGTATATGTCGAATTACGGCGGGGGGGCATACAATACGATTACGGTAGCTGATTTGGCTGGGCAGAAATCGCTTCCGACGATCGACTTAGGTGTGCTGCATGGACCCCATGGTCTCTGGTTCGCCGGCGGCGAGCTCTACTTCACTGCTGAAGCCAACAAGGTGTTTGGCCGATACGATCCCACCACACAGAAAATTGATTGGATCCTGGGGACGGGCCAGAATCGTACCCACATGATCTTTGTATCCAATAGTCTGGACCGAATTATCACCTCCAATGTCAGCTCAGGCACCATCAGCATCATTGAAAAGATGACACGTCAAATGGGGCCTCCCGGACCACCGCCGGGTGCGGCCAACGGACCACCACCTTCCTCCAATCAGATGAACGGACCTCCGCCGGGCAACCGCAGAGCGGATTGGGAGCAGACTATCATCCCCGTGGGCAGAGGGGCCGAAGGCTTTGACATCACTCCCGATGGCAAGGAGTTGTGGACAGGTAACGCGCAGGACGGCACCATTTCCATCATCGATCTGGCCAGCAAGAAGGTGATCCAAACGTTGGATGTCAACGTCCGAGGGGCTAATCGCCTAAAGTTCACTCTCAATGGTAAGAGGGCATTCGTATCTTCGCTGGGTGGTGCTGATCTCGCGGTGTTCGACGTCGGTTCGCGGCAGGAGGTCAAGCGAATCAAGCTCGGACGGGGCGCGGCTGGAATCCTGATGCAGCCTGACGGCGCGCGTGTTTACGTTTCATGCAGCCCGGATAATTACGTTGCTGTCATCGATCTCAAGACTCTGGAAGTCGTCGGACGCATTGAAGCCGGCCAGGAACCCGATGGCCTTGCCTGGGCGGTGCGCTAATCAATTCGCCCGCCGCCTCATTAATCTTAAAAGTGCACTCGATCCTAACTGTCATTTAAAGGTGGAGAGGAAATCCAGCAGCTTACGAAAGGCCGCGCCGCGGTGTGAGACGGCGAATTTTTCTTCCGGACTGATTTCCGCCAAGGTCTTGCCCAGGGGTGGGTAAGAGAAGTATGGATCGTATCCAAATCCACTGGCGCCTCGCGGTTCGTCGATGATGACGCCATCGACCCTTCCTTCCACAGCCGTGATCACTTGTCCAGCCTGCGCCAAGGCAATCACACAGATATAATGCGCGGCTCGATTGAATAGTCTGTGCTGAATTGGTGGTTGGAGGGCTTGGGCGCAGCGCAGGGCTTCCACTTGGTGAAGATCTGCCAGTAACTTCTCATTGTTCTGCTGATCTGTGGCCTCAGGGCCGGCAAAGCGGGCGGAGTAGATTCCGGGCGCACCGTCAAGCGCATCCACACAGATGCCGGAATCATCGGCGAAGACCGAGCCGGAAAAATCGCGGCTGTAATGTATGGCCTTCTTGCGGGCGTTCTCCTCAAACGTGGTTCCATCCTCGATGCAGACAGGCAGCTGGGCAAACCCGGGAAGTGGTTGCACCGTTACATTGCGCAAGGCTGCCGCCTCACGGAACTCCAGCAGCTTGCCGGGGTTGGAAGAAGCCAGGAAGAGTGACGAGGGGCGGGTCCGGAGTCTGGAGTCTGAAGTCCGGGGGCCGAGGTCCGTGGCCCTGGCGGCAGAGTCCGATGTCCGCAGTCCGAGGTCCGAAGGGGTGTCTTCAGTGTTTGCAGGTTTTGTTGGTTTCATAAGACTGCCCAGGCGAGCCAGAAGTCCGAAGGGCTTGGCAGCGTGGCGCTCTGTTGATGCACTTGAGTTCGGACGTCGGACCGCGGACTTTGGACTTGAGACGTTTTATTTTGGGCTCAACGTAAAATTCAAAATCGAATTCTGCACTTCAACCAGATGATTGATGGCGGGGCGCGCGAGTTCAATCAATTGATTGAGGTCATCCACGCTGAAGGTGCGGCCTTCCGCCGTGGCCTGGGTTTCCACCAGTCTGCCTGCGCCGGTCATGACGATGTTCATGTCAACCTCGGCGGCGGAATCTTCCGGATAGCTCAAATCAAGCAGCAGCTCCCCGCCCACCATGCCCACGCTGATGGCAGCCAGGTAATCCTTCAGCGGATTGACCTTCAATGAGCGCTGGGCCTGCAGCTTTTGGATGGCCAATCCCAACGCCACCAAAGCGCCAGTGACGGAAGCTGTGCGGGTGCCGCCGTCGGCGCGGATAACATCGCAATCAATCCACACCGTGCGCTCGCCCAGGGCCTCCATATCCACCACGGCGCGCAGCGAACGTCCGATCAGCCGCTGGATTTCCATCGTGCGTCCCGATTGGCGTCCGCGGGTGGACTCCCGGGGCGTGCGGGAACTGGTGGCGCGTGGAATCATGGCGTATTCACTGGTAATCCAGCCACGCCCGCTGCCTTTCTGAAACGAAGGAACACCGTCATCCACCGAGGCGGTACAGATCACTTGCGTTTCCCCCAGGCGGATCAAGGCGGAGCCTTCCGCGCTGGAGATGAAGTTAGGGATGATTTCCAGGGGACGTAATTCCGTGTTGGAGCGGTTATCCGGTCGAATCAGCTTGCCCCCGGAATAGAGCAGGCCACTTATAGCTTTAGGTGTGGGCATAGAACCTCATGGGGTGGATTTGACACGAGTGAGATCCGGGGTATAGGCAGCGGTCAAATCTGCGTGCCCATCCAGAGTCTCCACTTCCTGTCCCTGGATGAGAAACTGGACGCGCTTCACCGAGGGGATATTCGTGGTAATGGAATTCACAACCGAATAAATTGCGAGAGTTTCGCTCTGAATTCCAGGCTCGAAATCGCTGAGGACGTCATTCGATAAGTCGAGATATGCGGTGCCGTCGGTGGCCAGGAATACCGCGCGAACATTGGTGGAGGGGGAAAAGACTCGGCCGAATCCCTGGTGTGAACCTTCCGCGAGTGCCAGCACCACTTGGCGTACCTTGTCAGTGTCCGATTGCGCCCAGGTAATGGAACGGCCTTCCGGAACGATTTTGCCGTCATTCGGGGAAGGAAAATAGAGCGTCGCAAGCTGGGTGGTGCCATTGTTGGGCTGCAAGGCGATTTGGTCAAGCTTGGCGCGGGCCGTCTCCTCCGCAATTTGGGGAGGCCCAAAAAAGACGCGCCGGACGAGCGTGCGCAGGTAGAAAGCTCCCCAGGCAAGGGCAACAATCAGGATCAGCAGGAGGATCTTGGTGCGGGTGTTCACGGGCTAATTGCCTCCCTTCTCATAGCTGGCAAGCGCTTGGACCACGGCTGCTGCCACCTGCTGTTGAAAGGCAGGGTCGGTGAGCGGTGTGGCATCGGCATCGGGGGCCAAACGGCCTATTTCGATGGCCGCTGCGGGAGCATTAACATTGCGCAGAGAGCGGAGTGACGCGGTGGCAGGCTGATCCACCTGCGCGCCGTTGATCATGGCCAACTGCTGCTGGAGTGCCTGCGCGAGTTGCACACTTTGCCCCAGCCTCGCTTCCTGCACCTGCCCCCATGGTATGAACAGCGATTTCCTGGTGGGTGCGTCACTGACAGCAACGGGAGCAGCGGAAGCCGCTGTGGACGAGTCAGATGTGACAGCGTCGGGGGGCGTCGCATCAGGGGGCTGAAAAGTAAAGACGGCGATGCGCGGTGACATAGCGCCCAAATCGCCGGCGTGGAAGCTGAGGAAATAGATGGCGCTGGAAAGGTTGGCCGCCAGAGCGCGCTGTTCAGCACTCACATTCGCATCACCCGTACGGGTCAGAACCACACGGTATTTGCCTGTGGCCAGCAACGCGGTTCGAACCCTTAACACATACTGCTCCACCAGATCTTTCTCCAGCACCCCATTATTGCTGTGGCCGCCATTGTCGTCGCCACCGTGCCCAGCATCAAGAACCACGACGGGAAGGGAGGCGACCGGCGCTGCGGCGGGGGATCCGTTCGGCGACTGCGGCGTTGGGGGCCCCGGCGCTGCCTGGGCGGTTGCTGGCGCCTGTGGAGGCAATCCCTGGGCGGACGCCGGTGATGCTTTCAACACATCCGCCAGTAATATTCTGCCGCCATCCGCCAGCACTGGAAAAAAATTCAGGCCACTCGAACTGGGAGAGACAATGAGTTTGGGCAAGCCGTCCTGATCGTCAAACTGCAGGTTGCTGATGTAGGCATTCTGGAAATGATAGGACGTCTCCATAGGTTCCATGGGGCCATCACCCAGGAACATTACCCACTTGCCGTTGCTGGAGGCCGTATGAACGGAGACCTTGTCCGTGAACTGTACGGCCAGACGAACTCCATTGGCAAGGGTGTCAAGCTTCACGGTGAAGGATGCAGGCTTGACATCGCCAATAAAAATGCGGTTCGTCCCTTCCTGGTACTCCACCGACTGGTGGGTGAGGGGAGGCAGCACGGTGGCGACAAAGTCCACCGGCACCATCCATTGGCCATCCACAAAGTGCACGGGTTGGCCCAGTTGGTAGCTTGACTTCCCGATCTGCACTTTCTTCTCATTCGCCCGCAATTCGATCTGTGTGGAGTTGAAAAAGATCTTGATCGCGTTCTTCTTTTCCTGAATCCCATCCACTTTGCCCACAGCGTTGAGAACCTGAAGTGCCGGCAGGTACTTGTCGGCGCCGGAACTCTCGAAGGGGATTAGGCGATGGGCGCCGGGGAAGTAGAAGATAAAGTTGTCGCTGCCCAGTTCCGGCGAGGATGCGAGGAACGCGGCCATGCCAATTACCAGAATCGCCGGAAGCATCAACCGGGGTCGGAAAAATCGCCGGGGGAGTGAAACGGGCACTTCTTCGTCACCTTGGCGCCGGAGATGCGGCGCACCGTACATGGGCATTGAGCTCAATCCGTGATTCTATAAGAATCGGCGGAAGGCGGCAATGAGGATTGAGGCGACGTACAGATTGTTGGGTCAGCAGAAACTTGATGCGGGTCTGGTTGCAGCACTGTTCGATCCGTTTTCGCCGCGCTTCCATCATGACCTGCGACATTATTTATTTGCAGCACGCCTGATGCTTGTGTTAGCCTTTCGTTTCTAGGATTTAACAGGGCCCTTTAAAAACTCAAGTGAATTGAAAATGGTTGGAAAAAAACCTCTAAGATTCCTCCCCTTTGTCGCTATCCTTTGCGTCCTGGGGTTAGAAGTATTCCCACGGATCGCCCAGACGCAAAACACTCCCCCGGCCAATGTTCCCAAGGTTGATTACCTGCGGGACATTCAACCCATTCTGGAAAAGAATTGCTACAGTTGCCACGGCGCATCGGCGCAGATGAGCGGCCTTCGCCTTGACAACCGTACGTCATTCCTGGCCGGTGGCACCAACGGCAAAATCATCGTAACGGGAAAATCCGCGGATAGCACGCTGTACAAGCGCGTGGCGGGCGTCGGTGATCTGTCGCGAATGCCATTTGGCGGGCAACCCCTGGCGCCGGCGCAGATCGAACTCATTCGCGCCTGGATTGAGCAGGGTGCGGAGATCCCCGAATCGGCGACTGCTGCCTATGCCGCTCCCGAAGCGGTCAAGAAGCACTGGGGATTCACTGCCCCGGTTAAACCTGCCGTGCCCGTGGTGGATCACAAGACCTGGGTGAGAAATCCCATCGATTCCTTTATCATGGCGCGCTTGGAGAAGGAAGGGCTTTCTCCCTCCCCTCAGGCAGACCGCGTAACCCTGCTGCGCCGCCTGAGCCTCGACCTGATTGGATTGCCGCCCACTGCAGCAGAGGTGGATTCCTTCCTGGCTGACAAGAGTCCCAACGCCTACGAGAAGCAAGTCGATCGCCTCTTGAATTCACCTCATTACGGCGAGCGCTGGGGCCGCATCTGGCTTGATGCCGCTCGTTACGCGGATTCCGACGGTTATGAAAAAGATAAGCAGCGGCGCGTCTGGTTCTATCGCGATTGGGTGATCAACTCGCTCAATCACGACCTGCCCTACAACCAGTTCATCATCGATCAGATCGCCGGCGACCTACTGCCGCATGCCACGCAGGACCAGATCGTGGCCACGGGTTACCTGCGCAATTCCATGATCAATGAAGAGGGTGGAATCGATCCGGAGCAGTTCCGCATGGAAGCCATGTACGACCGCATGGATGCCATCGGCAAGGGTATTCTGGGCATCACTATTCAATGCGCGCAGTGCCACAATCACAAATTTGACCCGCTGAAGCAGGAAGATTACTACCGCATGTTCGCGTTCATCAACAGCGCCAATGATGCCAACATCGCGGTCTATACGCCGCAAGAGCAGATGAAGCGCGAGGAGATTTTCCGCAAGACGCGTGAAATTGAAGCCACGCTCCAGCATCAGAACCCCACGTGGCAGTCGGACATGGCCAAGTGGGAAGAGCAGGTCAAGCAGGGCCAGCCCGAGTGGACGGTAATTCGTCCCACGGTTGACGACATCAGCACCGGAGGGCAGAAGTTCATTCCCCAAAAGGACGGCTCCTTCCTCTGCCAGGGTTACACGCCGCCCCGCAGCATCGTGAAGCTGACCGTGAAGACAGACGTTCAGAACATCACGGCCATTCGCCTGGAATTGCTGACCGATCCGACCCTGATCTTTGGCGGGCCAGGCCGCTCACCGAAGGGAATTAATGCTCTGACCGAGTTTACCGCTGAGGCTGCGCCTGCTGACGATCCGGCCAAGATCACGACGTTGAAATTCGTTAAAGCCACCTCGGATTATGATCAGCCGGTGAGGCCGCTCGATCCCGTCATGAATGACAAGTCCGGCAAGTACCTGACAGGCCCGGCGGAATTCGCCATTGATGGCAAGGAAGAGACTGCCTGGGGAATTGATGCCGGGCCGGGCCTGCGTAATCAGTCGCGCAAAGCCGTTTTTTCTTTATCCTCGCCTGTTTCCTTCCCGCAGGGAACCATCCTGACGATTCACCTGGCGCAAAATCACGGCGGCTATGCTGTTGACGAGAATCAGAACAATACCATCGGTCGCTTCCGGCTTTCGATCACCAACGCGGCCAATGCCACTGCCGATCCTCTGCCCAAGGACGTCCGCGACATTCTCTCGATTCCCGCTGGCGAGCGCTCTCCCCAGCAGGTCCAGACGGTCTTTGGTTATTGGCGAACCACCATCGCCGACTGGAAATCGCAAAACGATGAGATTGCCGGAATTTGGAAAACATACCCTGAAGGCACCGCGCAATTGGTGTTTCAAACCCGCCCCGGTGGCCGCGAAACGCACATCCTGACGCGCGGCGATTTCCTGCATCCCACCAAGCTGGTTGATCCCGGGGTCCCCGGCTTCCTGCCGCCGCTTCAGCAGGATGATTCCTGGCAGGACGGTCAGCCCACACGCCTGACGTTCGCGCGCTGGCTGGCCTCGCGAAATTCGCCCACCACGGCGCGCTCCATTGTGAATCGCGTGTGGCAAGCGTACTTCGGGATCGGGATTGTGGCCACCAGTGAGAATTTCGGCACGCAGGGTGAATTGCCTTCCCATCCGGAGTTGCTTGATTGGCTGGCCGTGCAATTCATGGATCAGGGATGGAGCCTGAAGAAGTTGCACCGGCTGATTGTGACCTCGGCGACATACCGGCAGGCTTCCCACGTGACGCCCGACCTTCTGGAGAAGGACCCTTACAATCGCTTGCTGGCTCGCGGTCCGCGTTTCCGCGTTGATGCGGAGATTGTGCGCGACATCGCTTTGAGTGCCAGCGGATTGCTGGATCCTGCGATTGGGGGGCCCAGCGTCTTCCCGCCCGCTCCGGATTTTCTCTTCCAGCCGCCGGTTAGCTACAGCCCCAAGGTTTGGATTGAATCCCTCGGCGCCGAACGCTATCGCCGCGCCATCTACACCTTCCGGTATCGCTCCGTTCCTTATCCCATGTTGGAAACATTCGACGCTCCCAATGGCGATATGTCGTGCGTGCGGCGGGTGCGATCCAACACGCCCTTGCAGGCCTTGACGACGCTGAATGAGCCGATCTTCCTGGATGCGGCGCGCGCCCTGGCGGCCCACACCCTTGCCGACGGAGGCAGGACGGACGACCAACGCCTGGTGTTTGCCTTCCGTCGCTGCGTTGCCCGCGATCCCGACAAGTTGGAAAGAGACAACCTGATGGCCTTCCTGCAAAGGCAGACCCATCGCTATCAGGACGGCGAGTTGAATCCGTGGGACCTGCTGGGTGGAAACGATGCCCTGGCCCCTCTGCTGCCAAAGAATCTTACCCCCGCGCAGGTTGCGGGTTGGACTGCGGTCTCACGGGTGTTGTTGAACTTGGATGAGACGATTACCAAGGAATAGCGCGGCGCAGCCGCGATCCAGGTTGTAGGGCCCAGCGGCGCTGGGCCAAGGCCGAACCCCGTTCGGCCCTACGAGGAGTAAAGCCATGAGTTGTTCCGACCATCTCTATCGCCATCTCAGCCCCAAGGAAGTTTCGCGGCGCTGGTTTCTTCAGCAGTGCAGCATGGGGCTGGGGTCGATCGCGTTTGCCCAACTGCTTGCCGAGCGGGGCTACGCGGAGACCACTCACGCTGATCCTCTCGCCCCCAAGCAGCCGCAATTTGCCCCCAAGGCCAAGCGTGTAATTTTCCTCTTCATGGCCGGTGCGCCCAGCCACCTGGAGCTGTTCGACTATAAACCGCAATTGGCAAAGTTTGATGGCACGCTGCCTCCGCCCGAATTGCTGAAGGGCTACCGCGCCGCCTTTATCAACCCCAACTCGCGCCTGATGGGGTCGAAGTTTAAGTTCGCCAAGTATGGCAAGTCCGGCATTGAGCTTTCTGAACTACTCCCGAACCTGGCCAAGCAGGTGGATGACATTACGCTGGTTAAATCGATGGTGACGGACGCCTTTAATCATGCGCCCGGGCAGCTCTTGATGAACACCGGTACGATGCAGTTTGGAAGGCCCAGCATGGGAGCGTGGGCGCTCTACGGCCTCGGATCGGAAGCCAAGGATCTGCCCGCCTTTGTGGTATTCAGCTCCGGAAAGAAAGGGCCGAGCGGCGGCAATTCCTGTTGGGGAAGCGGCTTTCTGCCCACGGTTTACCAGGGCGTTCAGTTCCGCAGCAGCGGCGATCCCGTTCTGTACCTCTCCAATCCCAAAGGCGTGGACGCACAGGAGCAGCGCGACACGCTGGATTCCATTAATGCCCTGAATAAAATGCGACAGGATGTTACCGGCGACCCTGAAATCGCCACCCGGATCAACTCCTTCGAAATGGCGTTTCGAATGCAGTCCAGCGCTCCGGAGCTGATGGACATCACCAAGGAATCCAAAGAGACGCTGGCCCTGTACGGCGCGGTTCCGGGCAAACCCTCGTTTGCCAACAACTGCCTGTTGGCGCGGCGCCTGGTTGAGCGCGGCGTTCGATTCGTGCAGCTCTATCATGAGGCATGGGACCAGCATGACCATCTGGTGGAAGATATTTCGGAAAACTGCCGCGATACGGACCAGGCTTGCGCCGGTTTGATTCAGGACTTAAAGCAGCGCGGCATGCTGGACGATACATTGGTGATTTGGGGCGGGGAATTCGGCCGGACCCCGATGGTCCAGACCAACGCCATGGGAGCCGCCAATGGCCGCGACCATCATCCCAACGCTTTCAGCATGTGGCTGGCGGGCGGCGGAGTTAAGCGCGGCTTCTCCATCGGTGAAAGCGACGATCTGGGCTTCAAGGTTGCCCAGGATGAGGTTCACGTTCACGATCTCCACGCAACGATACTCAAGTTGCTGGGATTCGATCACACCAAGCTTACCTTCAAGTTCCAGGGGCGCAACTTCCGCCTTACCGACGTGCATGGCAACGTGGTGGAGAAGATGCTGGCGTAAGCGGCGAGAAGCCGGACTTTCTTTTGTGATTTCCCTGCCTGCGCGTCCATCCACCCTGAAAAGGGAAACCCATGGGGAAAAATTGCGCGAGCCTGGTTGGCTGCTGTCTTATGCCGTTGCGAATGTGGCAACGAGCTTGGTTTGGTCCGCATTGAAGACTTGGACAGGAGTGTGCTCCACTCCGCGGTGGAGCGGCCGGAATTCGTATCTCCCTGCCTGAAGGACCGTTCCGGAAATGATCGTTGGCACTCCCAGCGTGACGGAAATTTGGTCATGGAAGTCACGCGGCCACGGATGCGCGCTAAACGGCGCTATGGTCTGGCGATCCCAAAGGTTTATCAAACGTCTTTTTAAGATGCTCATTTTCTCATCCCTTTCGATTTGTGTTTTTCTTTTTTCCCATCCCTCCGCGATTCCCGGGGTCGGCTGGCCTGTCTTTCCACCTGCAGGATCACCGCGCTGTTTCCTGCTTTGACCAGTCGGTATGGTTATACCTCGGGGCATTTGCCCTTGCAGTCTCATATTGTCCACCGGGCTAGTCAAAAGTGCTCACTTGCTAATGACTATGATGGAATGGTAATAGAGGGAATTGTCGCGGCTATGAACGCGGCCGTTTGTGAGGTGACACGGCCGCCCGTGGCTGTGAAAAAAAATGGCCCAGTCGCACCTGGCTGTGAAAGAAATCGGCGCGGGCAGGAATCGTGCTTGTGCCATGGCCATCCTGTCCGTGCTCGAGCACGGGCAGGATGCCTGTGGTACTTGCGGTCGTGTGGTTACACAGCCACTCCTGGCTGTGAAGTGAATACGGCACAGGCAGGAGTGCCTGTGCCACTGGCGCCGGCGCGGATCGCAGGGCCGGGCACCGCTCGGCCCAAGGCGAACGCTGTTCGCGCCCACAAGCCTGTTTGCGTGGCGGCCACAGGGCCGCCCCGTTGAATGACCGGAGGTAACGCTGAGGCATTAGGCGCCGAGCCGAATTCCTCTGCGGTACTTTCTCATTGCCGGGAAATAAACCGGTCGAAATTTCGGGTTGAAGCACCGCGAAACATCATTTCAATATCAGGCGTACCGCTGAGTAATTTTTCCCGGACAGAAATAACTCATCGCTACGCCGCTAGTGGCTGAGACACATCCTGAGCCCCAACGTCTGGATTATTCACGAA
>PLSX01000045.1 GCA_003165315.1 Acidobacteriota bacterium | reverse complement strand
TAGTGAGAGGTCGTACGCTTCCTCGGCAAGCTTGTCTTTATCGTGGTCGGTGGCGGCACCGATTTTCACAGTGCCGGGCGCGAGCACCAGCCGAATGCCCTTTGCATGGATATTGCCATTGGCCGCAGTGCTGAGGTTGATGGCGTAGCGCGCTAGCATTTCCTCTTCAAGAACTTGAATGGCCGCGTCATCGGGTTTGATTCCAGCGCCCGTGAGCAGCTGCCATCGGTCGCCGAAGGGGAAATCTCCCCCCTTCAGTTCCACCTGCTGAGGCGCGGGGATGACCGTGTAACCACGCGCATGGAGAGGAGAGGGACCGGCGGCTCGTGACGAAACTATTGCCAGTGGGAAAAGCAGCAGCGCGCATGCAAGGATTCTGCACGCCGCAGAGCACTTTCGAGGAATGGTGAGCATGGCGTCTCCTGTTTTAGATGTCGGGATTGCTTGGCCAAATGTTCTCGAACATCATCCGCCGAGCAGGGATCATTCGTCATCCTCATCGGCTATTCTCGCGGTGGAAATGCCGGTCTTGATATTCTTCCAATCGAGCTTTTGATCGCGTACGGGCAGCTCATGTTTCTGGGCATATTGGTTGCGGATGGACCCGACCTGTTCGGCCCAAGTGCCCATTGGATAGAGTAATTCCCGATAGACCACATAGCTTAAGTCCACGGTGCGGACGGGCTGGTGATCCTTCACATCGTCGACTTTGTCTAGGAATGTGCGCCCGTTGGCTTCAGGCACGCGTGGGAACCAGGACTTGTACCATGTGCCCGTCAGGTCGATGACCGCCTGATTACGCTCCTGCCGGATGCCCTCGGCAATGTCCAGCGCCCGGTCAAGAGAAGCCACAGCCTTTTCCGCGTCATTCTGGCCCGCATAGGTTTGAGACGCGGCCAGCGCATCCACCATCCGGCCCAACTCGCGCAGCATGATCAGATTCTGGCGATAGATCTGGGCAATCGACCGGAAGACCTCAAGGTTATAGTAATTAAACTGGACATTCTCCATGTTCGTATTAATCAGGTTGATGAGTTCATCGTTCTCTGCTAGGAACCTCCCCGCCATGTCAAGCCGCTTCTGGTTTTCCGCTTTCCAGTTGAAGGGCAGGCGAAGCAGACCCGGCGAGGGCACGGGCAGCAGCGGCAGGTACTGGTCACGGGCAAAATGCGGCGGATTGAACACCCCTTTGGAGTAGCCGAAGATGGGAGTGCGAGCGTCAGAGGGGCCCGTCTCCCAGCTATCCTCCCAGAAGCGGGCCTGTTGGCTCATCAATTGATAAAGCCGGCTCATGTCCGTGGTTCCCGGTCCATAGAACAACCGGTAGAAGCTGCTCATCAACTCCTCGGAACTGGGCGAATCATGCTTCCATCCCCGCGCCGGGCCCGTGGCATATCCCAGCCAGAAGGTCTCGGGATGCACCCCGGGATCAGCCCATCCGGCAATGAAAACTCCCATCAAATCGGCATCACTCCCTTTTGGCGCGTTGGGTTGTACGGATGACAGGGCGGCAAGCGACGAGAAGGAGATCAGATCCACCATCTCCTCAACCCGCCTTCCATCAGCGTGGGTGGGATGCAGCCGGTCACTTTGAGGGAATGGATAGTAAGCGGGAAAGAGTTCCTCCTCGGCATTGGTGGAGGTAAAAACCATCTCCTTAATCCCGTGAGCTTTGAAGACCGGATCAAAATCCGGCCCATAGACCTCGGCGTTGATCAGGTAACTGGGCAAAGAAGCAATGTCATCCGGCACCATGGGGAACTCGCCCCAGAAGAGTACGGTCCGTCCGTGATCGTGCAGGTATCCGCCCGTCTTGGTCACAAATTCCGCCAGCAGTTTGCCCACGCTTCCCAACTCTCTTGCGCGATCCACTTCGTTGCATTGCGGATTATTCGCCAAGCCCACGTAATACGGCTCGTCGGTGGAGAGCACAATGTATTTGCTGCCCTTCGTGGCCTCCAGCAGGTCATCAAACATCCCGTCGAACAGCTTGTAGGTATCCGGGTTGGTCACGCAGAACTCATAGTTGCTGTCCGCATATTCCCGCAGTCCCGCGTATTCCGGATGCTTCAGAATGAAAGCGTCATGCGCCGGTCCATCCAGATAAGGAACGATCTGCACGTGGTATTTGAGCGCGTAGTCGGTTAAATCCTGTAATTCCGCCGGGCTCATGGCGAAGGGCTCAACCATTGCGGGCGCATGCTTATATTGAAAGTGCCCTTCCAGTTTCATCGAAAAGCCGTTGATTTTGTAAAACGCCGCCTGCCGCACCGCTGCTTTTAAAACATCCATGTGCTCCAGGTGATGCGCGTCGTCCCAATAGATCAGGCGCAGTTCAAGGTCCGGCCAGTCGGAAATTTCCGCTTCGGGCAGCCACTGCTTGCCCGCCTGCGGCTTCAGCAACTGCACCAGGGTCTGCACAGCATAGAAGAGGCCGGTGGGGGCATTGCCCGAGATGGTAATTCCAGAAGCGGACAACTTCATTTTGTAAGCCTGCTCGGCGAGAGCGGCCTTGTTGTTGTCCGTGGCTACTCCCACTTCGACGGCATGGGGATCGATCCCCATGCTCAGTATGGAGCCGCCCTTCCCTTTTGCCTCCGACAAAGCGAGGTGGAAACGCTCCTGCAACTCTTCTTTGAGGCTAACAACGGCGATGTCATCCGCCTTGACGCCGGGCCCCAATTGCAAACGCCAGGATGAAGTGAACTCAAAATCCTGGCCGGTCAAGGTCACCTTCTGCGGTTCAGGAATAACCGTATAGCCCCGTGCGAAAAGGGGTGAAGCGGCAGCGCCCATTGCTGGCGCAGTCGCCGGGAGCGAGCAGAGCAATGCTGTTAATAGTGCAAAAACAAGGTGTTTTGAAGCCAGCCGACGAAAACAGGTCGAGAAGTTAACCTTCACAGAATCACCTCCAGAATTTTTTGATGATGGATGATCTTCACTCGCCGTCCGGCTGTGCCGCTGGCTTCGCAGTATCGTTCCAATCGAGCTTGAAATCTCTCACAGGAAGGTGCTGTGCCTCCGCATATTGATTGCGGACGGCGAGCGTCTTCTCCGACCAATCCCCCAATGGGTAGAGGAGTTCGCGATAGATCAAATAGGTCATGTCGACGGTCCGAGCCGGCAAGTGGTCTTTGGCATCGTCAACCTTGTCAAGAAAGACGCGGCCGTTGGCTTCCGGAACGCGAGGGTACCAGCTTTTATACCAGGTGGCGACGGCCTCCTGATAAGCTTCATTTCTCTGCTTGCGAATGCTCCGGGCAAGATTCAAGGCATGGTCAAGCGAGGCAACGGCGGCTTTGGCGTCGGCCCGGCCAGCCAGCCGTTCCGCGGATTTGAGCTCGTTGTTGATCTCATCGAGCGAGTGCAACATGTACAAATTCTGGCGATAGAGTTTGGCGATGGCCAGATAGAGCTCCAGGTTGTAATGCTGAAAATCGGCCTGCTGTAAATTGGCCTGAATCAACCCTATCAACTCGTCATTTTCCGCCAGGAACTTACCCGCCATTCCGAGGCGCTGCGTATTGAGTGGCGCCCAGTCATAACCCAGCGTCAGCAGCGGCGCGGAGGGAACGGGCAGAAGCGGCAACGTCTGGTCCTCGCGGGGGCGGGGTGTTTTGTAAATGATATTCCAATCGCCCCACAGGGGAGTGCGCGCTAGTGCCGGCTTGGCCCCCCAACTTTCTTTCCAGAACTGCCCCTGCTCGCTCATAAGCTGGTAGAGGCGGCCCATGCGCGTCGCATTCGGTCCGTAAAATAGCTTGTAGAACGAACTGATGGACTCCTCCGGATCAGGCGATCCAGGATGCCAGGCGCTGGCCGACCCCGTCGCGTAGCCGAGCCACATTGTTTCTGGGTGCTGCCCAACGTCCGCCCATCCCGCCACGAAGGCTCCAATGAGGTCGGCATTCTGGCGGGCTGAGTTATATGAGATCGTGTCAAACATCTGCTCCACCATCCCCGGGCCCTGGCTGGCCGATTTGTAGGCCCCTCCCGCGGCGCCGGGAAGATGCTGGTCCTCCGGAAGCAGGTAGTAATTGGGGAAGAAGAATTCCTGCCATCCATTGGTGGAGGTGAAGATCATCTGGCGATTGCCATGGGCCTTGAAGACCGGATCAAAGTCGGGACCGTAAACCTCAGCATTGATCATGTAACTCGGCACCGAGGCAATGTCAGCCGGCACCATCGGATACTCACCCCAAAACATGACTTCCCGCCCATGATCATGCAGATAGCCCGCAGTCTTGGTTACGAATTCCCCCAGCACCTTGCCCACACTTCCCAATTCCTTCTCACGGTCAACCTCATTGCATTGGGCATTGTTCGCCAGGCCCACGTAATACGGCTCGTCGGTAGAGAGCACAAAATAATTGCTTCCCTTTGTCGCCTCCAGTAGGTCGTCGAACATGCCATCGAACAGCTTGTAGGTATCGGGATTGGTGACGCAAAACTCGTAGTTGCTCTCGGGAAACTCCCGCAGGCCCGAGTATTCCGGGTGCTTCAGAATAAAGGCGTCGTGGCCCGGCCCATCGAGGTAGGGAATAACCTGCACGTGGTATTTCAGGGCGTAGTCGGTCAAATCCTGTAATTCCGCCGGGGTCATGGCGTAGGGCTCAACCATTGCCGGTGCGTGCTTGTATTGAAAGTGCCCTTCCAGCTTGATGGAGAAACCATTGATCTTGTAAAACGCTGCCTGGCGCACCGCCGCTTTCAATACATCCAGGTGCTCCAGGTGATGGGCATCGTCCCAATAGATGATGCGCAATCCCAGATCCGGCCAATCGCTGATTTCGCCTTCTGGAAGCCAGAGCTTCCCCGCTTGCGGGCGCAGCAACTGCACTAGCGTTTGCACACCGTAGAAGAGTCCGGTGGGGGCGTTTCCCGTGATGGTGATTCCAGAAGCGGAAAGCTGTATCTTGTAGGACTGTTCGGTGAGCGAGGACCGGTCCTTGTCCGCCGCCTCCCCCACCTCGACTGCATGGGGATCAATCTGAATGCTCAGCGTGGAGCCGCCCTTACCTTTCCCCTCCGGCAGGACAAGGTGGAATCGCTCTTGCAGTTCTTGCTTGAGGCTCACCACAGCAATGTCATCCGCCTTGACGCCGGAGCCCAGCTCCAAACGCCAGGAAGCCGCGAATTCAAAGTCCCGGCCGCTCAAGGTCACCTTCTGGGGTTCAGGGACCGCCGTATATCCCCGCGCAAACATAGGAGAGGCCGTGGCAGCTTGAAGCGTGTCTGCCACGCTCATGGACGCGATTGCGACAAACGCTAAAACAAGAGCGAAGCGCCTGATCCGAATTTTCATACTATTCTCCCCACGCAGAAATTTTTCGTTCCGCCCCACTGTTGATCATCCACAATACGGCCAACAGTAACCAGTTTGTTGTTTTGTTTCCCGGTATAACTAAAGTCGCCTTGCTTGCTAGGCCCGCCCTATTGACCGAGGCCCACCTGGCCCAAGCCTTCACGAAGCCGTCCAAGCCAAAGCTGGTCAAGGAATGATGGATCGCGATCGGCTTCGGCTTTCTCCGCTTTCAGCGCCACGTATTTGGTGTGGGCGGTAGAGGCTTTATCCGCTTGCCCCATCTGACGGTAAATGGCTTCTTCTTCCTGATAAGCCCTGGCGGTATCCGGCGCGAGAGCGGTGTAGGCTTCATAATCCGCCAGTGCCAGGCCCGTTTGCCCCTGCCGCGCCAACAGCCGGGCCCGCCAAAGGTAGGCAGGGGCGGCCTTGGCATCCTGAGTCAAGGCGCGATCCAGTTCCGGGCGGCTCTCCGCTGCGCTTCCTGCCTCAAAGAGAGCAACACCCAGCGCCGCATGATAGGAGGCAACATGTGGATTCAGGGTGATGGCCTTGCGAAGGGATTCCTCCGCCACCGGAAAGTTCTTCTGCTCGATCTGGATAACCCCGCGCAGGAAATAGACCTCGTCGGCCTGGCGGGCAAGGTGCAAAGCATCTTCGCAGGCCTGAATGGCTTCCGGATATCGGCCCATCAGCGCCAAAGCCACTGCCATTTGATAGGGAATGCTCTCAGATTGCGGGTCGAGCGCGCGGGCCTTGGTGAGCGTATCTAGAGCGTCTGGGAACAATTGCTCTGTCCCTTGCAAGGTGGCATAAGCAAACTGGTAGTTGACATTCTTGGGGTCGGCGGCGATGGCCACAGTCAAATAGGGAGAGGCATCCTGGGGGTTATCCGCCAGCAGATAGGCGTTGCCTCGGAGGAAGGCCAGTTCACCTGGCGCCCCCGCATCCTCGGGAACGCCCTTTAAAACGGCCAGCGCCTCAACCGGTTCGCCCGCCTTGATGCTGGCGTCGGCCAGAAGCAGCTTCAAGGTGACATCCTGTGGGTTCAATTCGCTGGCACTTTCCAGCAATTGTCGCGCCTTCTGTGCCTGGCGATGATGGAGGCAGAGAAAAGCCAGCGTGGCGTCAAGGCGGGCGTTCTCGGGGATGGCATCCACCGCGGCGTCAATGCTGGCCAGCGCTTGGGGGGCTTCTCCGGCCTCGAATTCCGCCCGCACCAGGCTGGCCTGAATTTCCGCGTCGCCGGGGGAACTCGTGCGTGCCTGCTCCAGGTAAGGCACCGCCTCGCTGGTTCTTCCCATATTCAGCAGAGCGATGCCGAGCGATGTGGCCGCTTGCGTAAGCTTGGGCGATTTGCTGAGGGCCAGGCGCAATTCGCGGATGCCCGGAGTCGGCTCCTTGTGCTGAAGGTATGCTAAGCCCCAGTAATAATGCATGTTGCCGGTGTCATTGCCCAATTGGTGGGCCTTGGTGAAGTTCGCAATCGCCTGGACGGGATCGCCGGCAAACAATTCCGCCACGCCCAGATAGGCATAGTTCGAGGGCGAAGGCTCCAGCTTCACTAAAGTCGCGAAAGTCTTCTCGGCACTTTGATAGTCCTTGGCCTGAAGCGCTTGTTTGCCGGCCTGGAGCAACTCCTGCGGTGATTGTGCCCGCACCGTGGCTGTCGTGGCCCCCCAAAGCAGAGCTCCGGCCAACAGTAATGTAAGTGCGGGACGAGATTTCAATGGGCTCCCCCCGTGGCCTGCCTAAGGCGATCTACTTCCCTTTGAACCGCTTCAATGTCAGGAAGCAGCAAGTGTTGTTCTTTGATGATCTGAAGCATGGGGGCGCTGAACCAGCCGCTGCCATCCAGGTATTGAATGATCATCCGGCGCTCCCGGTAATCAGCGGCATCAAGGTCAATGGAGCGGTAGTTCGCCTGCCGCCGGCTATAGTCGAAATGCAGCTTGGCGCCGTAATCGTGCATTTTGTAGCGAATATTTTGAGAGTATTGAAGGGCATTGGCAAAGCGATCCTGCGATGCATAGGGAGGAAAGGGAGGCTGCGGCTGGCCCCAATTGCGATCAACGACCATGTCAAGGATTCCCGGAATCGCAACTTGGAATAGCCCATCGGTGATCTGGGCATGGATGGGAACCTCCCTCACGTAGGGATAATTTATGGTCCCGGAGTCGGTAAAACTCGCGAGCAAATTCAAGAAAGCCGTCTGCACTTCCGGTGGGGCGGAACTGTCCATGTAGATGGCGGAGAGCTTTTCGTAACTCATGCCGCAGGGGCCGCTGGTATCCACGGCGTTCAAATTGTTGAGTTGCACGTCGCCGTAATGGCCCTCATTGATGTGGAGGTAAAGAGTGGCTTCGCAATGTCCGTACGTCGCGCCCCCATTGGTCCGGCAAGGACAGGGGACAGCGCAGGGGCAACAAACCACGCCCTGCCCCTTAATGTGCCAATCAGCGCCGGTGGATTTGGCCGTGCGCGGCTGGGCGGGTTTCAAGGCATCACAATGGTCACACTGAGCTATTCCCAGAAAGGGAGACCACAAAACTGCGAGGACCACTTGAAGAAAAGCGGAGTTCCGAACCATTGTCACTCCCTAAACCACCACGCAACTGACCCGATGATACCAGTTGTTCGTATATCCGTCTAAACGCGCCTGGTCGCGCTCGGCGGGCTGCACCTGTCCTTTGGAATCCTTGGCGCGAGCCACAAATTCCACCGGACCTGGCTGGGTCAATTCCAGGCGAGCCTTCCAAACCACCCACTCAAGATCCGCCCCCGGGTCCAGCATCGCACTTTGCCAGGGAACACTGCCATTGGAGCTGACTTCGACAGACTCGACACGTCCCTCTCCGGTCCAGGCCAAGCCCCGAACGTCAACCTTCCCTCGCCGCAACACTGCCCCCTTTTGGGGATCGATAATCACCGACTTCACCTGGACGCGGGGAAGTTCCTGGCGGGCGACTTCCCCGGAAGGCGTGGCGCGGGATTGCTGGTACGTCCCCCCTTCGGGCAGCAAAGGCGCGGTGGCAACCACCATTCGTTCCAGCCATTTCACGGAGTCCATTCCGTACCAACCTGCCACAACAACCCGCCACGGAGCGCCGTGTTGGAGGGTTAGGGGGCGTGAATTCAGATGCGTCACCAAAATCCCGTCGGCCAGGGCCCTCTCCCACGGGATACTGCGTTTGTAGCCGTCGCGACCGAAAAGATGAAGATGTGCCGCAGCCCCGGTAGGGCGGGCCAACATCAGCACGTCCTTGAGCGGCCAGCCCACCCAAGCCCCGTTGCTGACCAATCCGGTGGCGCCTACTCGATTCCCTGCGCATTCCAGCACCGCGCCCAACTTCCGCTGGCTCAGGTGTGTGAGGTCCGATGCAGCGAGATCACGGGGCATCTCCACTTCACCCTCAATTTTAATTGTCGGCGTCTCCATGCGGGGAGGCGCCGCAAAATGATTGCGGACATAGAAATCCTCCACCGTGGTGTACTGTCCCTGGAGCGACCATAAGTCGAATTCCATTTCCAGGGGGGCCATGGAAATAATGTGATGCTCCCCCCTGAGAACTTGGGGAACGAGCAGGCCGCTACTGAGAAGCGTCATGAAATAGCGTCGATCCATGGAAATATTCTCGCGCACCGGGCGGACCGTCAAAATTACCAGACTTCCACTGCTGCCTTCTCAGGGGTTGGACAGCGCTTTGGAGCTATCAATTTGTGGATCAAGTTGACGAGCGCGTTCAAGCGCTTTTCTTGCACCCTGCATATCGCCATCCTTCATTAATGCCAAACTCAGGTTGAAATGGGCCCGAGCCTCGTCTGGATTCAAATCGAGGGCCGCACGTAATTGACCGATAGCGCCCTTCAAGTCTCCAAGTTTCAGCAGAACTCCGCCCAGATTAGTGTGTGCCTGGGCCAAATTCGGCCAAAGTGATAACGCCGCAGCAAAAGCCTCGCGAGCCGCACCTAGATCGCCCTTCTCAACTTCCTGCATGCCAAGGTTGTATTGTGTAACGGCTTGTGCGTAATCAACGCTGGCGTGGTGCAAATGCTCGACCTCCGCAAAGGCTGCCACGGAACCCGCATGTCTACCCGTTTGCTCGAGGATCTGCCCCAAAATGTAATAGGCCTGAGCATTGTTCGGCTGCAAAGATGTGGAAAAGCGCAATTCGGTTTCCGACTCTTTCAATTGCCCCAGCAGGTGCAAAGTGAATCCCATTTGGTAATGAACGTCTGTACTTGACGGGGCCAGCTTCGCAGCATTTCTCAGGATCTCCAAAGCCCCTTGCAAATCGCCCATTTGACGCAAGGCGATCCCCAAATTCAATTGCGCATCCACCCAAGTGGGATCCAGTTTCGCCGCCTGGCGAAATTCCTGGGTCGCGTCCGTCAAATCGCCGCTCTGCTGCAAACCGACTCCGAGCACAAAGTGAGCTTCGGGGTTTTCCGGGGAAAGCTCCAACGCCTTGCGTTGGGCCGCCAAAGCATCTTCCATCTTGCCTTCTTCCCCTAACACGGCCCCCAGGCGTATCTGCGCCTCGGCGTTTCCCTGGCTGGCGGCGATTTGAAATTCGTACTCGGCGGACTCCAAGTCATGCTTCTTCCACAAGGCCGATCCCAAATTCAGTCGGGCCGGGGAGAAATCGGGCTGTAGTGCGATAATCTGGCGGAACTCATCTATCGCCTCGTCCGTCTTGCCCTCCCCGGCAAGAAGCTGTCCAAGGTGGTTGCGGGCCTCCGCCGACTGGGGATTGAGCTTGATGGCAGCTCGGAATTCCTCCGCAGCTTCTTTGGTGTTTCCTTGTTTCTCGAGAGTTAATCCCAGGCTATTGAGTGCCTCGACATAATCAGGATTCGATTCCAAAGCCTTGCGAAAATGCTGCTGAGCCCCGGCTAGGTCATTTTCATCGATGAGCACCAAACCCAAATTATAGTTAGCCTCGGACCAATTGGGACGGTCTGCCAGGATGCCATTGAACTCCACCAAAGCCTCTTCCAGCTTTCGCTCCCGGGCCAGGGTGATCGCCAGGTTCTCCCGCGCTTCCAGCAGACCGGAAGAAGCTTTTACGGCGCCACGGAATTCACGCTCCGCCAAAGCCAGGTTTCCATGCTCAAAGGCGTCAATTCCACCCGAAAGGTAACAGCCCGGCGCCCTCTCCCCCTCCGCATCCTGCGCGCGCAAGGTAGGAATAAGGGACACGAAGGCGACAACAAGTGCGATGGCGAAGAGTTCTCTTGGAAAACCGCGCTTCAAATTCAATTCCCCTTCGAATAGCTGCCAGTGTTCTGGCCCTCCTGAACATCCTAGTGGAATGGAAACTCCTTTCCCATCAGAGGATTGCGCCATTCTTGGTGAAATGCGCCCTCATCGAATTCATAATGAAACAAAACGAAACCAATTGTACTTGACAAGAGAAGCGTCACGCAATACAATCGCCCTGTAAATAAAAAAGTCCAAGACTATAGGGCGCCATTCTTTAAAAACCGAATAAGACTATTTTACGGGGGCTGTCAAAGTGTTCGAAATTTTGAACATTTAGACACTGAATGTCCTCCGATTCGAAGCGAGTGAGGTTGCCCGACATTTTACTCCAGGGCCCGAACTGTATTTGCTTTGAGGCGGGGACCTACTAAGTTGGAGTCGCCAAGACTCAGTGAGTCAACCCGGAATTCCCAGCGGGCTAGCTGTATTTTCCATCATCAAAAATTTGAGTTGCATTGCAACGAACCGACTCCATAGGAGGGCAGAATGGAAAACGTTGGGCGGCGGTTGTCAAACATTATGATCGGAGTAGGGCTGGTAGCAACAGTCCTGATGGCGCCTGCATTAATGCGAGCGCAAACCACGGGCACGATCAGTGGGTATGTAAAAGACTCAAGCGGGGGCATCGTTCCGGATGCCAAAGTGACCGCAACCCACGTACAGCATGGCACGACTTACCCTACGACAACCAACCCCGAAGGTTTCTATAACTTCCCTGCCCTGGACCCAGGGAATTACACGCTAACCATTGAAAAGGCTGGCTTCGAGCGTAGCGTGCAGACTGGACTGACGCTTACCGTCGGGCAGAATCTACGCGTGGATGCCGCCTTATCGGTGGGGACAGTGACGCAGGAGGTCAGCGTTACGGGTCAGGCGCCGCTGGTGGACACTACCTCCGGAACCGTGTCCGGGCTGGTAGATGATAACCGGATTGTGGACCTTCCGCTGGATGGCCGCAATGTCATGAGCCTGGCGGGACTTGTTCCCGGCGTCGTGGGCGTCTATGCACCCGAATCCCTGGCGAACGCCCGCGGTGGCCCCATGATGAACAGCAACGGTGGACGCCAGAACATGAACCTCTACACCTTCGATGGGTCGTTCTATAACAACCCCTCGCGCAATACAGGATTGAATTTCCCGCCCCCCGATGCCATCCAGGAATTTCGGATTCTGACCTCCAATTTCGATGCGGAGTATGGGCGCAACTCCGGCTCCCAGGCGATGGTAGTGGCGCGAGCTGGAACCAATGCCCTCCATGGCGATGTTTGGGAATTTCTCCGTAATAACGATCTGAATGCCCGCAACTTTTTTTCCACGACGGTGCCAGAGATCAAAGAAAATCAATTTGGTGGCGCAATTGGAGGGCCGATCAAGAAGGATAAAGCCTATTTTTTCGGGTCCTATCAAAGCTTGCGCAATCGTCCCGAAGCGGTCCCTAATGGGACCCTAGTGCCTTCATCGGCAGAACGGACTGGTAACTTCACAGATTTGCTGAGCTTACCGACGCCGATCATTTTGTCGAACCCAACAAACCCCAACACCGGCCAGCCCTACCTGACCACCGGCGGGGCACCCTGCGTGGCAAACAATGTCATCGACCCAAGCTGCATTGCCGCCCCTTCCCAAAATTTGCTCAGCTACGTTCCCGAAAGCGCCACCGGAAGTGTTACTTCACTTGGCCGCAGCCCGGTTAACGATGATATGTATCTGGGCCGCATCGATTTGAACCTGAGTCAAAAGCAGACTATCTTTGGACATGCCTTTGTGGACCACAACAACAGCACGACGGCTTTCCCTTGTTGTGGCAGCAATATTGCCGGATACAATAGCGCGGCGACGCCTGCGGAAACTGATGACATTGCATTGAATGAAACCTACACGTTCAGGCCGGATCTGGTAAATCAGGTGGTTGTTGCCTTCCTACGTTCTACATCCGCTTACACGGATTCCCGCACGCAGGCCCCCTCTGCCATTGGCATCAATATGCCACAATACGTCACCAATGGCACCATTGGCGTAAACGTGGCGGGCAGCTTCAACCTCCAGGGTGGGGGCACCAATTTATTCAAGAGTAACAACTTGCAATTCCGCGACACCCTCACGTGGATCAAGGGCCGTCATGAAATCAAAGCAGGCGGCGAGGTGCTGAAACTTCACTTTCTCCAGATCTTCAGCGGTCCTCCCAGCTTCTCCTTCTCGGGGGCGGCCACGGGTGATGCCTTTGGCGACTACCTGCTTGGCGCGTTCAATAGCATGGGCATTTCTTTCGGCATTCCCGATAACGACGATCTCACTACCGCCCCCAGCCTCTTCATTCAAGATCGGTTCAAGGCTTCCCCCCGCTTGACGTTGACGTACGGTTTGCGTTGGGAGCCCAACCTTTTCTGGTACGATAAGCACAACCGAATTGATACCATCAAGGCCGGTGTCCAATCCGTTGTCGACCCCGATGCCCCTCCTGGCATTGTTTTCCCCGGAGATTCCGGGATTTCCAGGACTATCGTCCCTGCTCAATGGCATAACATTGCCCCCCGAGTGGGGTTTGCCTGGGACGTTTTCGGCGACGGAAAGACCGCAGTGCGCGGTGGCTATGGAGTTTTCTTCAACCAGATCAACGCGGACTCCGAAGCCCAACAGAACGCGCCCTACTCCGGTGTGTTTAATGCCTACAATGGCAATTGGACAAACCCTTTCACTTCCACTTTGACCTCCGCCCCGCCGGTGGCGCCCAACGGGAAGTTCGGCTGTGTATCAAGCCCCACTCCACCCGGAGTTAGCTGCTCATTGTTCCCCCTCCCGGTGTTTGGTGAGTTTATCGACGGTGGCTTGCGTACACCCTACATCGAGTCATGGAACTTATCGATTCAGCGCCAGATCACACAGGCCACGATGGTGGAAGTCGCCTACATCGGGAACGTGGGAATCAAGTTGAACAACCTGCGAAATTTCAATCCGGCAAAATTTCAGCCCGGAACCTACTTTGACACCACAACCAATAGCGAAAATACGGTTTCCAACCCCGCAAACGACAATTCCCGCGCTCTCTTTGAGCCGGGCATCATAACCCCTTCAAGTTGGACGCTTGGCAACGATTTCCGCAGTTGGTACCAGAGTTTCCAGGCTCAGGTGACCCATCGCATGAGCCATGGACTATCTGTGACGTCGTCCTATACTCTCTCCAAGACCATCGATATGTGCTCGGCTACCTGCGAGGCCTGCGGGTGCGTCTCAAATCCCTTCCATCTATCGAGCATTCGCGGGCGGGCCAACTTCGATCGTCGCAACGCCTTCGTGGCCAGTTGGTTGTGGACGCCTCCAGTGAAGTTTAGCGATCATTGGAAAAATGAACTGCTGGGAGGATGGAGCTTCAGTGGCATTACCACAATCCAAAGCGGCGCCCCGATGACCTTTACCAACAGCGGTCTCGATGTCGCGGTGGACGGGACATTTGCACCACAACACGCCTTCGCTTCCGGACAGCGAATTGCCATGAACCATCCCAGCCGCAATGCGATGATCAATGAGTTCTTCAACACCAACGCGTTCGTTAATCCCACTTGTTCTTACAATCCAGCAGAAACTATTGAAATCCAGAACTGCACTCCCTTTGGAATCAACTACAATCTTTTGGGCACCTTCGGGTCAACAGGTCGGAACATTCTTTCTGGACCGGCGATTAATAGCACGAACTTCGCCATCTTGAAGGACATTCCCATCAATGAGCGGTACAAGTTCCAATTCCGCTCGGAGATGTTCAACGTCTTCAATCAGACCAGTTTCAACAACCCGGATACCGGGGTACTCGACGGCAGCGCCTTCGGAACTATTCTGAGCGCGAACCAAACAGCGACACCCTCACGGGTGATTCAATTTGGATTGAAGTTCTTCTGGTGACGCTGCTAAAAGCGTCCCACGACCTCAACGATTGCCAACTCCGGGAGGGAACCCCCAGAGCAATCAATTGTCCGGAACTTACCAAGTGTCAGGACCGGATGTCCTCGTTGTCGCGCTGGCCCCGCTGTCGCGCAAATGCAAGTGGACCTGTGCCGGGCTCATTGTCACCTATATCGCCTCCGTGCTCAGTGTCTTTCCCAAATCCCTGGCCTATGCCAACGAGGCTTGGGGCGGAGCCCGAAACACCCACCGGGTCCTGAACGACTCCAATTTGGACTGGGGTAGACAACTCTACCAGGTCAAGGAGTGGGAGGATCGTCATCCGGGCGAGGAGTGCTGGTTTGCCTACACCGTGAGTCCCTTCATCCACCCCGAAACTTACGGAGTTCACAGCCACGTTCTGCCCAACGGGCTTGGGGGGGGAGAACTGGTGCGCCTATTATCCATGGAGCTGTCCTTCTCAGCGCCGCGGAAGTGGACAGCAGCCTCTGGCCGAGCCTGGGGCGAACCCCTATCACGCATTTCAAACGCTGAAGCCGGATGAGGAGATCGACTACAGCGCCCTGGTCTACCGCGGCGATGTTCACATGGAGGCCGCAGGTGGGATTAGCCGTGCATTTCCCGCCTGGGATAAGCTTGAAGCAAAACAGCCACAGAAGGCTTTGCCGCTGGCTGAGGAAGGTGTAAAACTGGCGCCAGACCAGCTCTTGCCAGAGTGGGCATTGGGAGACGCAACGGCTGCCACTGGCAAGAAGGACGAAGCCCGCGCCACATATAAAGCGGCTATCATCGCCACCAATAAGCTCGATCCGGAGCGGCGGGCAGATGATGTGAAGGACATCGAGGCCAGCTTAAAAAAGCTCTAAGCCGCCATGGCCATCCCATCGACCTGGCTGGATATCTGCAATCAAAAGTCTGCCAAGGCTCTTTACCAGTTAGTTGAGTCGCCCTTCCCTCATTCACGGCCATCCTCCCGTACCCAATCTGCTATCCACCAACCTCGTCGAATCTAACGTGGCGTGTATCTCGTTCGTTTCCTGTGGGAAGTGTCAAGGGTTTATAGAGTTCCGGCCGCCGGGTTTTAATCCATCGACGACCGGTGCTCTGCTCCAACAGGGAAGCGTCGAGGTCGGCCACCACCATATCGTCATCTGCCTTCCCAGTTTCAGCCAATATCCGGCCGAAAGGGTCAAGAATCATGGCATTGCCCGTACGTACCTCATCATCATCAACGCCGACACCATTACTGAATACCAAGAAGAGCCCGTTGTCGTGGGCACGCGAGGGAAGCCAACGCAGTAGCCATCCTCGCCCCTTATCCCCGCGGAGTTCCGCCTCAATAGCCTCTGGATTACTGTGGCGATTGTCCCACAGCGTGCGGTCAATATGGCCCATAAGATGAGGGTTCTTGGATGTGACACCCCCAGTCTGGTGCGGTGCCAGGAGTATCTCGGCCCCCTGCAATGCCTCGATACGGACGTTTTCGTTGATGTTAACATCGTAGCAGGTCAATACACCTACCCGACAGCCATGCGGGGTGTCAAATACGGTGAATTCCGAGCCAGAAATGATTTCTTCATGTATAAATGCGTGAATCTTGCGGTGAAATCTCAATTCCCCGTTAGGCATGGCAACCACGTAGGTGTTGTGGAGTATGCCCTGAGGGTCCACTTCCACGAGCCCGGCGCCAATCGTCATTCCAAATTCATGGGCCAAGGCTAGAAGCGCCTGAGAAGACGGACCCTGTGGGACGGACTCGGCCAAGTCATGTAAATCTTGACGTGAGAGTCTTCGCAGGAACCAGTAACCAGTGAGACAGCACTCGGGAAATGCAATTATCTCAATACTCTGTTTGGAGGCCCTCTCTACAAATCTCCGAATTTTGCTCAAGTTTGCCTGCTTATCTCCTGGAGTGTGCTCAAACTGAACCGCGCTGACCTTGATGTCTCTCATAGGATTTACCTTTCGTACCGTTATTCGGAAAACGTTTTCCTGGGCTCCGACGAATCGGCTTCGCCTATAGGGGGAGGCAGGCTCACTCGCCCACACTCCCCTGCGTTGCCAGCACAGCGGGTCAATTCTCAGCGCGGATGTCGCCCCCGATGCCAAATTAATGAAGCCCCCATGATATCTGATTTCCCCGTATCGAAACAGTCGGGCCAGTAAGGCTGACGTGACCGGGGTTTTCTATACCAAGTGAAAAGAGAAAGAATTCACATGAGGAGGAAGACCGGTCATGCCCAACCAGAGGTACAAGCCGGAGCAGATTGTGAATCTGCTGTGAAAGATTGAAGTGGAGATTGCCAACGGGAAGACGACGACGAAAGTGGCGCGCGGAGTGGGGATCACGGAATAGACCCATTACCGCTGGCGGAAGGAATTTGGAGGGCTGAAGCTGGACCAGGCGAAGCGGCCCAGTATTATGTCTGCGGGAGTCAGCCGTACCGCAGGGACATGGGATGCGGGCCAGGGGTGTACGTCCCACGTCACGCCTTAGAAGCCGAGGTCAGCCAGGGGATAAAAGGATTGCTCAGTGTGTGTACCGATCCCGAGGGTTTGACCCGGCAAGTCAATGTGGAGTTATGTCGCCTGTGGCAGAATTCCACCGGACATTCTGACAGCATGACGGCCAGCAAGGAACTTGAGCGTGTCGAAGCGAAGGTCGCCAACATTCGCCGTGCGGTTGGGGAGGGCTTGGGCGACGCTCCGTGGGCGAACAGCCGTCTTCGGGAGCTATGCGCCGAGCGAGACGCACTTACAGCCACCCTCAATGTGCCGGGGCCACCGCAGGTTGATTCCGAGACCGTGATGACATACCGCTGTCAGGCCGAGAAGTTGATGAAATGGGGCCAGCCCGCCGAGCGAAAGCGGCTGTTACGTACTTGGGTGCAAGATGTTAAATTAGACCCCGAAACCCTAGCGGTTAAAATCAGCTACCGTCTGCCAGTGGCCGTTATGAAAGGTGTGGTTGCGGGGGCTGGATTTGAACCAGCGACCTTTGGGTTATGAGCCTGAAGAGAACTGGCTACCTGATTGATTCTACGGCACGAGTGGCAACCCAAGGACGTTTCAGGAAGCTTTGGATAGCGGTATTGGGGGTCTAAAGGGGGTTTGTTTGGAGGAGCGTTCGTCACGGATATTTCTCCTTCGAATTCGTTGAGTCATAAGACGTGGTGGCCGGTTTTCGGTCGCTGAAAATCATTTGCCCGGTCATCATGTTCCGCTGTTGCCTCGTTTGTTCATGACTCACGCCAGGGTCCTCCGGGCGGCCAGCGCATGGGTGGTTTCAGGCCGCGTATGAGTGCAAGCGTCGGGGGCATCAGGAACTCATTCAAGGCCACCGTAACCTCTGGAAACGCAATCCGGTCTGATATCAGCCCGGCCTTGTCGACGAACGCTTTCCACTGCGCTTGTTTATCGGGGCTGGCCGAGAATTCCGGGGTCAGAGCGAGAGGAGCTTGTGTCGGCAGGGCGGTTCTTCGGCGAGTGAACGTGCCCTTGATAGCTTGACCGAGCACGATACCGCTGAATTCGAATTTGCGCGACAGAAACCAGATGTCGTAGAAATCTCGCATCCTGCTGTTTGCAATGCCCAGCATCACCATCGCCTGAAACTTTTCCGCCACGACGGTCTCCCGACGATAAGCTCGCAGATGAGGAGCCGGAAACTCAAGAATTGTGGGGAATTCGACGTCCTCCGGCGGCGGACTAACGGCATCCCCAAAGCCGATGTCTACCTGAATTTGGATCCGCGCCTGCTCCAAGTGGGCGATCAGAATAATCCGCACACCGCCATAGTCAAGATCCTCGCGGATATCATTCCCTTCCACAGTCTCGGCCGCAAAGCGAAGGCCGTCAGGCTCGACTTGAATGTTACAAATGTCTCGGAAGACCTGTTCGAGCCGCTGGACACTGCTTTCGCCACTTCCAAGCAGGTCGAGATCACGTGTAGAGCGGTACGGACCCGCGCCCCACAGGGCAAATAGAGTCGCTCCCTTCAATAGAAACTGGCTCGAATGCGCCGACTGGCTGAGCCGGTACAGAAGTCGCTCGATAGCGTAACGTGTTAGGAGAATTCCGAAGTCGTCTCCGCGCTGTTTAGCCAGGTTGAAAAGGCGCTGACGCACGGACGCGGCAAGATTTCGAACATCCCTTGGGCTCATGCGATTGACTCCAGATAGGGCCGCATGACGTTTGCGACCCGGCATACCTTCGCATATTTCCACATCTCGTCCATCGTGGCGCGTCGGTGCCCCCAGCAGTCTCGAAGGGCCTCAAGCGCTACGTCCAGGCCAATCTTGTTCCGATACTTGAAGCAATCAGCCACCGTCTTCGCGGGACTGTAAACCCGGAGATGGACTTTTTCGACGATATGGTCCTCGACGCCGGAGGCGAGGGCTTCTCCTGAAAAACGGGCGATATGCAGGCGCATGTTATCCACCTTGGGGCGCCAGGCTTTGTCATCAATAGCCATCCAGACTTCCGACGGGGCTTGGGTGGTGAGGCCGTGGAATCTCAGTGCGGAAAGGAGGCAGATTATTCCTCGCGGTACCCGCTTGCATGCTTCGACAAGGCTGTGATGCTCAGTCAGATGAGTATCGCTTGCGACGTAGAGACCGCGACCAACTTTCTGGAGTTGGCCTCGACGCTGAAGACGAAGGAGATATTGACGGGAAATGTCGTGCTGCGTAAGGTCGCGGGGGCGCAGTACTCCTGCACGCCTCACCAGAGTCATCACCTTGTCTTCAATAAGTTTGGGCATTTACCAATCCTAGGGAGATGTAGCTAACTCCCGAGGTATTGTAACTCACATCGCATCGTAATGCTACCGGATGTCGAGCGTGCTTGTAGGCTCAATGCGAGCCGTCCTCCCCCGTTATGACAGCAATTGGGTACAGGTCGACGAGCGGAGATGGCTCACGAGGCCAAGCTGATCCTCGACCACATCAGTACCAAGCTCCGCACTGTGGGGCACAACAATATTACCCGCTGCCCATCCTGCGCGGAAGAGGGGCACGACCGCAGCGGAGATAACCTCTCGATCTCGATCGAAGACCCTCGCACGGACATATGCTGGGCCGGATGCACGAGAGACATGATTCGGGCGGCGATGGGCCGCCCGCGACCAGTCCAACATGCCTTACAAGGGCAGAAGAAGGAGGCATCGAATGTCGAAATATAGCGTCAATCAGACGGTCTTGCGCGAGGAGAAACACCTCGTGGAGGCTCTGAAGGAGATGGGCTACGAGGTCGAGGTCCACCCCGAAGGTGTCCACCTGAACTCGTACTACGCGGAACAAGAGGCAAAGGTCGCGAACATTATCATCCGGCGGGACCAACTGCGCGGCGCTTACGGTGATGTTGGGTTTGTGCGCCAGCCGGACGGGCAGTTCGCCATGATCAAGGACGAACTAGATGAATACCGCGGCTATGGCGCCAGGTGGCTTGGCCGCGTTCAGCAGCTCTACAAAGAGAAGCAGACCTTGGCCATGGCGCGAGCCAAGGGCTATACCCTGAAAAGTCGCGAGGTGATTGAGANNGCCACGATGCAAGAGAAAACGATTACGATCACCATTGACGAGCGAGGGAATTCCACTCTCGATCTCGAGGGGTTCGCAGGACAAGGCTGCGAGAAGGCCTTTGATGACTTCCGTGGCGGGGACATGGTGAAAGTGGAGCGGAAGAANNTGATTCCCGCCAGCCGCGCTAATGGTCCAGGCATCCGCGCCGTAGTGTTTTTCCAGGGTTGTTCAATCGGTTGTGTTGGTTGCTGGAACCCGAACAGTCATAAATTTCATGGCGCCGAAATCACGGTTGATGATGTTGTTCAGGAAGTGCTACGGGCCTGCCGGGAGCATGCGTTAGAGGGTGTCACCTTCTCCGGTGGCGAGCCCATGCAGCAGGCGGACAGTTTGCTGCGATTGATTCAAGGCCTGCGTCAGCAAGCCCCAGAGCTAAGTTTCGGTTTGTTCAGCGGGTATGCGGAACACGAACTCGACAAAGGTCAATATTGGATCTGGGGGGATGGTTCTTCCGAACAATCCCAGAACCGTCTCTGGCAAGAAATCCGCGCGTGCCTCGACTTCGCCATCCTCGNNTACCCCTGCCGATTTCAGTGAAGAGTTGATTGAGGTCAGCATTCATGAAGGCGGCCGAGCGGAAGTCACGGGATTCCCGATCCTTGGCCTTCCCTGGTAGACCCCTCCTCGGCTTGCCTCGTTACTTTCCCCTTTTGAAAGTCCTTCCCGAAAGGAGACCCGACATGATTCGGTCTATGGAGGAGTTTCGGTCGGCGTTCCATGCCGCGCGGTGTGTCTCGACGCCGCTGGTGGCGGTACGCACGGCCGATCCGGCAAGCACGACGCACTTTATCATCGAGACTCTCAAGCAAAGCCGCAAGCTTCCCCCGCTGCTTGGCTGGGACGTCGTCCGCGGCCTCTCGGCAATCGGCAATGATAGCGGGGACGAACTGGCGCGCCTGCTAGGCGAACGTCAGGCTGCGACGATTGGGCCGGTCGATGCCTTGTTCTTGGCGCAGCAACTCTGCGATGACGGGATCTTGCTCTATT
>PLSX01000261.1 GCA_003165315.1 Acidobacteriota bacterium | reverse complement strand
GGGCAGAGATTGGCCGGTTAAACGGTTTTACCTCTTCCGTGACAATCACCCCGGAAGGACTTCCCCTCGGGGTTACGACATCTCCGGCGACACCTTTCTCCATTGCGGCGGGATCCAGCCATCAGATGACCTTCTCCGCCCCTGCGGCGGCGGGCACCTTCCCCCTTAATATTTTGGGGACAGGCGGTGGGCTTTCAAATGTTGCAGGGTTCACGCTGACGGTTACGCCACAGCCCAACCCGTTCCTGGTGTCAGCCAGCTACTACCCTTGGTATTTCCCCGGCACCTGGGATTATGTGGATTGCGCTTATGGAAGTCTCCGGGAAAACCTTGTCCCTCCCGAACCGCCCGCGCTTGGCGAATACAATTCACAATCGGAAACCACGATTAGCCAGCAAATCGCGTGGTCCGTTGCCGCGGGAATCAATGTCTGGGATATGGAATGGGTCGGTCCAAATAATTCCCTCGACAGCACCCTTCAAGACGACATCTTGACCAATCCTCATATCGGGGACATCCGTTTTGCCATTTTTTATGATTACTCAATCAGATTTGGCGGCGACTTAAATGTAACGCCGGACAAAATCACCACCATCCTTTCCGATTTCACCTATATGGCGCAAACCTACTTCAATCATCCCAGCTATCTGAAAGTGGAGGGCGGCCGGCCGGTGGTCTTTATTTATACTACATGGGACATGACCCCAATCTCCGCTGTCCAAAGCATGGCTTCAGCCATCCGCAGCGCCATGTCGCAATTGGGATACAACGTTTATCTGATCGGGGATGAATACATTGCTTCGATTCCGCCGGATCCCGTCCGGATCAGCAATTGGGATGGAATCTTCGGATACAATACTTACATTGGCATTGGCGGCTATTCTGATCAGAGCGGTTTTCTTGCCCTGCATCAAACGATGGAGAGTCAATACCAGGCCGTGGCGCAGCAATACGGCGTTGATTTCGTTCCCTCGGTCTCCCCCGGTTTCAACGATCGCGCCGTAAGGCGGGTGTGTGCCAACAACCCCGCCCTGGCGCGCAGGACAAGCGCCGGAGCAGCCGAAGGATCAATGTTTAACGACTTCTTTGGGAACATCGCCATCCCCCTTGCCACCAACAGCAAAACAAAAATGATCCACATCACCAGCTTCAATGAATGGCATGAGGACACCCAGATTGAGCCTACGGTTGTAACCCCATCGACGACACAGGACACCAGTCCGTTGGAAGACGAGTATACCCAGGACCTGATTTATCAAGGGTACGGCACGACCTATTTGGATATCATTCGCAATCAGATTGCCGCCGCCGTGGCGCAAAGCCAACAAACTCACGCGGAAAGGGCTGCCGCCGGGTGGCGTCCGCGCCGTCCATTTCAAAACGTCAGCGCTGATCGCGCGATCCCCGGATCGCGCCCACCCTGGGGCCTGGGATTGCAATGGATTCAAAATTCCCAGGGCGCGTGTTTTGGGCCTTGATCGCCAGGAGTGGGCTTTGTGGGCTCAGTGGCGGTGGAAGGGGCGGATTGGCCGCTGACGCATGGTGAACCCAGCCATGCGCCTCGCAACGCTCTCCGTGTGCGCGATTAGTTTCCAGGCGCTCATTGACGGAGGTCATTTCCAGCCCCCCGTTGCGTTTACCATTTTCCCAACCGTAGGGCAACGTTCGCCGTGCGCCAGGTCGCCTTCTGTTTCTTAATCTAAATCCTTCACACCTCGTGGTCACGAGATGTCATAAGCCTGATAGTCAGCGTGGTCAAGTGTTAACAAGGCACAATGGTAAGAATGCCCGAAAATGCTGAAGGAATGGAAAATTGGAAATCTGGAGTCCCGGCTACCTAACCGCCGGGAGTTCCTGTGCCCATTAAGTTAGATTTTGCCCGGCGGGCGGGTAGATGCGGGCGAATTTTCTTGACAAATGATAGGCTCTGGTGTAGCCTTGATGGGTGGGCGCGGAACGAGGCCTCCCGCGACACTTCCCCAAGGATCGGACCCATGCTTGGACCAACGCGAAAAACGCATGACAAATTATCAAGCGTAAGAAGGCAAATGGTTAAATTTGTGGACAAGAGGTCGTGCGGGGAGCGGGCGCCGAAAAAAAGACGTTGTTTTCGACGATCAAAGCTACTATGTGTATGAAAACAAACAAAACATGGACAAAATACCACCCTAATATTCGGACATTTTATTCGGAATAACATGAAATGAGTGACATTTTAGGCCCAAATGAAACCAATATCCCGCCAAAATCTCCCGAACGACATGAATACAACCCCAGTCAGTACGTTATTTCGCCCAGAGGCCATGCTGGCCGAGACCATACAACTAGGGCTGCCCAACTTGGCGTCGAGGCGGCCTTGAGGTCGGCACATGCTTCCAGCCGCCAATTTCGAGATTCTGTACTCAAAAACGAAGGTGCATCCGGCGATGTTCATGAAAACAAATGAGCGGGAAAAAGTACTCGCGCCCAATGCCTGGAAAGATGCCGAGAGGGAACAGGCCGGGAGGTGCTTCAGTTTATCCCCGACGAATGATGAGGGACAGCGGTGCCATTTGGCTCCGGGCCGAATTCTTCAGGGCCTGGATTTTCCACCTGCTTGAACCGACCATAATGACGGCAGAATTGCAGAAGAGTCGGCTCCAATCAGTACTTGCAGCACAGGCGCGTTCTTGCTAAAACTGTACTGGCAGAAGAAGTTGAATGTTATCAGTGCTCTTTCAATTTCCCATTTGATACCGTGCAAAACTTAACGATTTACCGGCTGCTTGAGAATCAAGCTCGGCATTCACCACATTCGGCCGCGATCTTGGCGCAAGGCCGCGTTCCGCTGACTTTTGCGCGTCTGTTTGCGCACGCCCGTGAGGTTGTGGCTTGCCTGAACGATCTTGGGATCCATCGCAACGACGGGGTTGCCATCGTGCTTCCCAACGGGCCGGAGATGGCGGTGGCATTCCTATCAATCACCTGCAGCACTGTTGCCGCTCCGCTGAACCCCGCCTACGGCGCTTCCGAATTTGAATTCTACCTCTCGGACCTCAATGCCCGGGCCTTGGTGGTTCAGGCCGGAGTGGCCTCACCAGCAATTGACGTGGCTCGAGGTCGCGGAATTCCGATCCTCGAAATCGTGCCCAAAGCCCAAGACTTGGCAGGTCTTTTCGAATTTCGAGGAGTTGGCTCCACATCGTTCTCCACTGCTGAAATGGCCGTGGCGGAAGACGTTGCCTTGGTGCTGCACACTTCTGGAACGACTTCGCGGCCGAAAATGGTTCCCCTGAGCCATGGAAACCTTTGCGCATCTGCCCATCACATTGGCGAAGCTCTGGCCCTTCATCCCTCCGACCGCTGCCTCAACATCATGCCACTTTTCCACATTCATGGTCTTGTTGCCGCAGTGCTTTCTTCTGTCGCAGCGGGGGCCAGCGTGGTAGCGACTCCGGGCTTTGAGGCTCCGCAATTTTTTGACTGGATGGCGGCATTCCAACCCACATGGTATACGGCCGTGCCCACCATGCATCGCGCCATACTGGCCCGCAGCGCGCAGAGCGGTATGCCCATTGACCGGGGACGCCTGCGATTTATCCGGTCGTGTTCCTCCTCACTGCCGCCCACGCTGATGGCGGAATTGGAAAGCAGCTTTGGCGTCCCTGTGGTGGAAGCCTATGGTATGACCGAGGCCTCCCACCAGATGGCGTGTAATCCTCTGCCACCCGCCATTCGCAAGCCGGGTTCCGTTGGCGTCGCGACGGGTACGAAGACTGCCATCATGGCAGTGGGTGGAGCGCGACTGTTGCCGCTGGGCGAGGTGGGGGAGATCGTGGTCCGCGGTGCGAATGTAATGCGCGGGTACGCCAATCAGGCTGCGGAACAGGGTTTTACGGACGGCTGGTTTCGGACCGGTGACCTGGGCCGCCTTGATGCCGACGGCTATCTCTTTATTGAGGGCCGCCTCAAGGAGATCATCAATCGTGGCGGGGAAAAAATCTCGCCGCGTGAGGTGGAGGAGATCCTATTGCAACATCCGGCGGTTGCCCAGGCTGTCGTCTTCGCCCTGCCGGATCAGGTACTGGGGCAGGACGTGGGGGCCGCGGTGGTCTTCCGCGATGCTGGCGTTACGGAAAGACAGCTTCGCGAATTCGTGGCCGCGCGTCTGGTGCACTTCAAGGTTCCCCGCCGCATCATCTTGCTCGACACTCTGCCACTGGGGCCAACGGGAAAACCCCAACGAATCGGTTTGGCAGAGAAGTTGGGCTTGATGGAGGACGCCGCGCCTGCTCCCAATACGTCCAGCGAGTTTGTGGCTCCCCGCACTCCGCAGGAGGAGTTCCTTGCCACAGTCTGGTGTGAAGTCCTCAATCTTCCATCCGTCGGAATCCATCAACACTTTCTCGATGTGGGGGGTGATTCACTGCTGGCCGCTCGCACCCTCAACCGCGTTTGCCAACGATTGGATGTAGATTTGGATTTGCTCGATTTCATGGATGCACCGACGATTGCAGACCAGGCCCTGATGCTGGAAGGGAAGATGCAGTAATGGCAGGGTAGGACGTGCCACGATCGCCCCGCCCGTGAAGCAAGTCACGGCCGGGATGGCCATGGCACGCTGACGTGACACGTTTCCGCCATGGCCCAACCATTTCGACGGTCCCACTGGCAATAAGAGAAATGAAGATTCAAACTAACATTTCAAGCAAGCCTGCAAGCGTTCCTCCAAAGGATCCCGCGCCGGTTGAGGTGATTGAGCGGGATCGGTTCGTGGCGTCCCGAGTGGCTCGTTCCATCCCACACCTTACGGACCGGTGCTCACCGCCCCTATCCTTCGCGCAAGAGCGGCTGTGGCTTCTCGAACAGCTTGAGCCCGGGAGCCCCGCTTTTAACCGTCCACTTGCTTTGCACTTGAAGGGTAATCTTGATGAAGCCGCTCTCCGCCATGCCTTACAAGCAATTGTTGACCGCCATGAAGTTCTGCGGACACGCGTCATTACTCGCCAAGGCCAACCCGCGCAGGTTATTTCTCCTAGCCTGACTTTGGACCTGCGCGTTATCGACCTTGCGGAACCTGATCCCCTTGAACTTACGGTCCACGCCCGGCGGCTGGTGACAGAAGAGTCCCTGTGCCCATTCGATCTCGCGCATGAGCCTCCCTTTCGGGCCACCCTGTTGGGGATCGGCAGTGAGGACCATGTTCTTATTCTGGTCTTCCACCACATGGTATTTGACGCGTGGTCGGCTCGGGTTTTCCAGGACGAGCTTGCCACGCTCTATCGGAAGGTCCAAGCCGGGGAGTCGCCAGCGCTTCCTGAACTTCCCATCCAATATGCCGACTTCGCCGATTGGCAGCGGCAGTTTTTGGGCGAACAGGTCCTCATAACCCGGTATAAATACTGGATAACCCGCCTAAAGGGCATACCCCCGCTTGACCTCCCGACGGATCGGCCGCGTCCCAGCGTCCAGACCCACTGCGGCGGGTCTGTTGAGATTATTCTGCCCAAATCTCTTGCTAACTCATTGAAATCATTTGGACGACAGGAGAACGCCACACTCTTCATGGTGCTTCTTGCCGCTTTCAAGGCGATGTTGGCCCGTTATACCGGCCTTGAAGACATCTCCGTTGGAAGTCCCGTCGCGGGCCGCAGCTGGGTTGAAACCGAAAATCTGATTGGAATCTTTATCAACATCCTGGTGCTGCGTTCAGATTTGACGGGAAATCCAACATTTCGCCAGCTTTTGGGCCGAGTCCGCGAAACTTGCCGCGGCGCCTATAGCCACCAGGATTTTCCTTTCGCCAAGCTGATCGAAGCGCTGCACCCACAGCGCGATCTGGGCACGACGCCCCTTTTTCAGGTGATGTTTAATCTGGAGAACTTGCCGGAGTCCCGAAGCGAGATTCCAGGCTTGCGTGTGGAGGAATTTGAGCTTGAAAGGCCCGTTTCGGATTACGAACTGACGCTGGAAGTTATCCCGGTGGGCGGAAGTCTGAAGTGCTGCTTTATTTACAACGCCAACATTTTCGACCGAGGCACTGTTGAGCGCATGGCCGGCCACTATCGAACCTTGTTAGAGGGAGTTCTTGCGGAGCCGGACTGCAAGGTGGCAACGCTTCCGCTCCTGACCTCGGCCGAGAGTCACCAGATACAGGTGGAGTGGAATCGAACCCAGGCCGATTACCCTCGCGATAAGACGATTCACCAACTGTTTGCAGCACAGGCAGCGCGAACCCCAAGTGCAACCGCGTTTTATAGTGAAAGCGGCAATTTGACCTACGGTGATCTTAACCGCCGCTCGAATCAAATGGCGCATTATCTGCGCAGCGTGGGGGTGGGGCCGGAGTCCCTTGTTGGCGTATGTCTTGAGCGGTCGCCGGAAGCTATAGTGGCGTTGCTGGGCATCTTGAAAGCAGACGCTGCGTATGTTCCTCTTGACCCTGCCCATCCACATGACCGCCTGGCCTTTATGTTGAAGGATGCGCAGATCCCTTGGGTAATTTCCCGGCGGGAGTCGATGCTGCTCGCAGACGGCACGGGAGCACGAACAATCTGTCTCGACACAGATCAGCGGCTTATCGAAGCTCAGACGGTGGATAGCTTACCCACCTCAGCAGGACCGGAGAGCCTTGCCTACGTCCTCTACACCTCAGGCTCTTCTGGTGTGCCCAAAGGGGTGATGGGTCTGCATCGTGGGGCAGTGAACCGCTTTGCCTGGATGTGGAAGAGTTTTCCCTTCCAGCCTGGTGAAGTGAGTTGCTTTGAAACCTCGCTGAATTTCGTCGATAGCGTTTGGGAGGCTTTTGGGCCGCTTTTGCAGGGAGTCCCCAGCGTCATTGTGTCCAGCCGGACCGTCCGCGATCCTGCGGAAATGGTCCGGATGCTCGCCCGCCATGCCGTGACCCGCATTGTGACGGTGCCTTCGTTGCTGCGTTATATTCTGGATAGCCATCCGGATCTGGGCGACCGCCTGCCGGGACTGAAACTGTGGGTTTCAAGCGGTGAGGCGCTGCTCCCCGGCCTGTGCCGCCGGTTTTACCAAGCCCTGCCCAATGCGATCCTTCTGAACCTTTATGGATCCACTGAGGTTTCCGCCGACGTTACAGCCTATGTCGTTCCTCCTGCCCTCGACGACCGGGGCACCGTTTCGCTGGGGCGGCCAATTCACAACACTCGGTGTTACGTTCTGGACTCGCAGTTCCAGCCCGTGCCCATTGGGGTCCGCGGCGATCTTTATGTAGGCGGTGACGGGCTCGCACGTGGCTACTTCAATCGGCCGGAACTTACGGCAGAGCGCTTTATCCCCGATCCCTTTTGCCCCAATTCTGACGGTCGGCTTTACAATACCGGTGACAGGGCGCGATATTTTCCAGATGGACATCTCGAATACCTCGGACGGTCCGACCAGCAAGTTAAAATCCGTGGTTATCGAATTGAATTGAAAGAGATTGAAGCCGTCTTGGCGCTTCATCCACAGGTTGCCTCGGCTGCTGCCACCATTCGAGAGGAAACTGAAGAAAATCCCCGTCTGGTGGCGTATTTCGTGCCTTATGATGTGACAAATCCCCCCACTGCCAAATCCCTGCGCGATTTTGCAAAGCAAAAGCTGCCTGACTATATGGTGCCAGCGGACTTTGTTGTCTTGGAATCACTGCCCCTGACACCGGTGGGGAAGATTGACCGGCGAACGCTACCCACTTTGAACCGTCAACCCAGGGCAGAAAGAGGTTACATCCCACCTCAGGACCTGCTGGAATCACAACTGGTGAAGATCTGGGAAGATATCCTGGGAGTGGAGCCGATTGGAACTGAGCACGATTTCTTTGATTTAGGTGGTCATTCACTCCTCGCCGTTCGCATGATGGACCGAATCGAGGATGCCTATGGTCAGCGCCTTCCGATTGTAACTTTGTTTTCCGGGGCAAACATCAAACATCTCGCGGCATCTCTGCGGGCTGAAAGTCTGAGTGAGCAGAGGGCGCCGATTGTTCCTGTCCAAACCGAGGGCTCACAACCGCCTTTCTATTTCCTGCACGGCGGAGTTGGCCTCTATTGCCGGAAGCTGGCTCGGCTGATCGGGGATGACCAGCCGTTTTATGCCGTCACCTCCAGGGATTTGTATGACGATCCCTCGCTGGATTCCGTGGAAGCGATGGCGGAGGAGAACGTGAGGCAACTGCGGGCACTGCAGCCTGGGGGACCGTATCTATTGGGCGGGTATTGCCACGGCGGCCTGATTGCCTACGAAATGGCGCGACAGATGGTATCGATGGGTCTTGATGTGGGCCCGGTTATTTTGCTTGATGCCTGGGTTCCAAGATACTTCGGATGGTTGAAGCGAATGATAAGTTTCGGCGGCTGGATTGCTCGGCTTGATCCAGACACCCAGACGCGCCTAAATGCCCGGGGAAGGGCGTTTCTGGTGCGTGCCATGAACGCACGTCACCATGGGCTTCGTCCATTCCTGCATTCCTGCCTTCGGGTGGCGAAGACCGACTTCTTGACCATATCAAATCCGTCCAAGGCATCGCGAGGCACTCTCTCGCCGCCTGCTGACGCTGGGTCTCTCCTTGGCGACATACGGTATCGAGGCCTCCTGATGAATTACCGTCCGAAGCCGTATTCCGGACGCGTTGTGATGCTGCGGACCCAGGACGCGCAGGTCAGTTACCCTACTGACGCCACCGCCGGCTGGGGCAAACTGGCGGCGCAAGTTGAGGTTCAAAATCTGCCCGGCGACCACATTACGTGCCAGACCGAGCACGTGGCAGATGTGGCCGAGCGGATTGGAAAATGCCTAGAAGCTATTTCAAAACCC
>PLSX01000075.1 GCA_003165315.1 Acidobacteriota bacterium | reverse complement strand
GGCGTGAAGAACCGCGGCGTGAGTTCGATCATTGCCCCCAATAAACAAGATCACCTCGACGGCGAAGAGTGCGGCATGTGCATCGATATCTGCCCCGTCGGCGCACTCACCAGCGGTACTTATCGCTACAAGACCCGCCCTTGGGAACTGAAATACACAGGCACCACCTGCAACCACTGCGCCGATGGATGCAAGACCACGCTGGCAGTCCGCAATAACGAAATTATCCGCGCCAATAATCGCGACCACTCGGGCTTCAATGGTGAGTTTCTATGCGTCAAGGGCCGGTTTGGCTGGGACTTTGTAAATCATGAGCAGCGATTGACCTCGCCGCTTATTCGCAAGAACGGCAAGCAGGAAACCAGCACGTGGGAAGAAGCGCTGGAATTGGCAGTCGATCGCCTCAAGAGCATTTTGAAGCAACACGGGCCGGCATCGGTTGCGGTGATCGGTTCCAATCGCACCACCAACGAGGAGAATTACCTGCTCGGCCGTTTTGCACGGACAGTGCTGGGAACAAATAACCTGGACCACCATCGCACCGTGGACTACTCTTCCCTGGTGGGCGCCTTGACCTCTGCCAAGGCCGACGGCCGCCACGCCACAATCGACGACATTGCTGCTGCATCCAGCATTCTCGTTGTGGGCAACGATCCCACTCATCAGCACCCGCTCATTGCCTATCAAATTCGGCAGGCAGTACGCAACCATGAAGCCCATATTTACTTGCTGAATAGTAGTGAGATCAAGTTGCAACGGCAGGCGAAACAGAGCATCACCATCCCCCTAGGAGGAGAAGGGGAAGCTGTTCGCACCCTGGCGGGACAAGGTACTGCCTCTGCCGAGCTGGCGGGGCTGCGCGAAAACCTGACGAAGGAATCCGGCACCATTATCATTTTCGGCGATGAGATTCGCGGCAAAGACGTTGCGGACCTGGTGAATTGGGGTCTGACGTTGCCTGGCCAGACACGCTTTGTGGCGCTTGGGGACTATGCCAATTCCCGCGGGGCTTCGGACATGGGACTGTTCCCTGACGTGCTGCCCGGCTACTCATCGATTTCCGACGCGGCTGTTCGCGCCAAAATGGAAGCCGCTTGGAAAGGTAAGATCGCCGAAGCTTCGGGCCGCAATATCCGTTCAATTCTCAAAGGCGTCGAGACGGGTGAAATCAAGGCCCTGCTGGTGTTTGGCTCAAACCCGGCAAAGACGTTTCCCTCCGTCAAAGAACATTTGGGCAAGTTGGAATTCCTCCTGGTGGCGGAGTTGTTCCCAACGGAAACCACTGAGGCAGCCGAGGTGGTATTGCCCGCGACGAGCTTTGCGGAAAAATCCGGCACGGTGACGAACACTTGTGGGCAGGTCCAGATTTTAAAGAAAACGATGCGCAAAGCGGGAACGCGCAGCGACTTGGAAATTCTTCTGGCCCTGGCGAGAATGATGGGGTACGCGTGGAGCTATCGCACCGCCGACGACGTGCTTCGGGAAATTATCGCCAAGGTGCCAGGCTACGCGATTGCGCTGCCCAATCTGCTGGTGGGTCACGCCGTCCAAACTCAGCCGGCCGGAACGCCTCCCTCACTGGCCAGCAATGATCTGGTCTTTTCATCGCGAGATTCGCTCTTCACATCAGGAACAGTTAGCCGGTATAGTTGGGTGCTGAATTCAGTGGACGAAGCTAAGAAACCTCATGGGCACATTTTCTGATTTGGCCATTCTGGTCATCATCGCAGCGGTGAAGATTGCGCTTGTCCTCTTCATCCTGTTGACCGGCATCGCCTATACAACTTGGCTGGAACGCAAAGTAGTGGCCCACATACAGGCGCGTTGGGGACCTTACCTGGTGGGTCCGCACGGATTGCTGCAACCTCTGGCCGACGGCATCAAGTTTATTCTTAAAGAAGACATCATGCCTTTGGAGGCCGATCAGCTCATCTATTGGGTGGCACCCTTTCTGGGATTCGTAACGGCGTTTCTTTCCATCGCGGTTATTCCCTTCGGTGGAAGCTTCACTCTATTCGGCAGGCAGATCCTGTTTCAAATCGCGGATCTGAATGTGGGCCTCCTCTTCGTTTTCGCCGTCACTTCTCTTGGTGTGTACAGTATTGCCCTGGCGGGATGGTCGTCCAACAGCAAATATCCATTATTCGGTGGATTGCGGTCCTCCGCGCAAATGATCAGTTACGAACTTTCTCTTGGTCTTGCCTTGATTGGCACACTGATGATGGCTGGCACTCTAAGCCTGCGGGGAATTGTGGACGCGCAGAGCCATACTTGGGTTTTCTTCGGTGTTAACACTCATCTGCCCCACTGGTATATTTTTGTCCAGCCCATCGGGTTTCTGGTTTACTTCATCTCGGCGATTGCGGAAACCAATCGCGTGCCCTTTGACCTCCCCGAGGGGGAAACGGAGTTGGTGGGCGGATTCCACACGGAATACAGCAGCATGAAATTCGCCATGTTCTTCATGTCGGAATATGCCAACATGATTACGGTCTCCTGCCTCGCCACGATTATTTTTTTTGGCGGCTGGCACGGTCCGGTGTTTGGACCGATGATCGTGCGGATATTGCTTCCGGTCTTTTGGTTTAGCCTGAAGATTTTTGGTTTCATGTTTTTTTACATCTGGATGCGTGGTACGCTGCCGCGCTTCCGCTATGATCAGCTCATGTCCCTGGGATGGAAGTTTCTGATGCCCCTGGCCTTGCTGAACATATTAGTGACGGGGTTTCTGATTACCTGGCGTGGGTAAGGAAGAAGTTAGGAGTTAGAATTCAGAAGCTAAAATGCCATTGCCCCGTCTGCCTTACGGGAACTCGTGGCCAACGCCGTTCTAGCTTCTAACTTCCGGCTTCTGGATTCTGTTCTATATGTCGATACTTTTTTATATCTTCGCCGCCGTAACCGTTCTAGCCGCGCTGAACATGGTGCTGCAAAGGACGCCTGTCTATAGTGCCCTGTCCCTGATCGTGGTGCTCTGCTCGCTCGCGGTGGTGTATTTGCTGCTTGGGGCCGAGTTTATGGCGGTCATACAAGTCATCGTTTACGCGGGCGCGATCATGGTATTGTTCGTTTTCGTGATCATGCTTCTCAATGCCGGGCATGAAGCCACAAGCCATCGAAGCCACGTCGCCAGATGGCTTGGCGCCCCAATGATCGGCGCTTTTCTGGGAGGAATGCTGATGGTGGTATGGGACCAGTTTCCTCCCACTTCAGCGGCTCCGCCAGCAACTCTTGACGGAAGTCCAGCGGCGATCGGCACGCTGCTCTTCAAGTCCGCCCATAATTATGTGTTGCCCTTTGAGGTAACTTCCATCCTGATTCTGGTGGCAGTGCTGGGGGCAGTGGTTTTGGCGAAGAAGGAATTCTGAAAGGCAGGAGAAAGAAGCCAGGAGTTAGAAGCTAGTGTAGTGTCCACGAAATAAATGGACACTGTTTGCGGCGTAGCGCCGGGCTTTAGCCAGGCATGTGCCGCCCTAAAGGGCGGCGCCACAGTGTCCAGCCAATTACTGGACACGGCACTAGAATGAATCGATTTTGCACGTTTCTTGAGGTTGCGGAGACCGCTCAGATTGTGGGTTCCCAGACTCTAACTTCGAACTCCTAGCTTCTGGATTCTAAGGATGTCCATGGTTCCACTTTCACATTATTTGGCGCTCAGTGTGATTCTCTTTGTCATCGGCGCGGGGGGGTTCATCTTCCGGCGTAACATTATTACTGTTTTTATGTGCATCGAATTGATGCTCAACGCCGTCAACCTGGCGTTCATGGCGTTTTCACGGTTTCTGGGTAATTTGGATGGCCAGATATTTGTGTTCTTCGTCATCGTGGTGGCTGCCGCCGAGGCAGCCGTGGGGTTGGCCATCATTATCGCGTGGCATCGCAATAATAAGTCCCTGAATATCGAAGATGTGGATTCAATGAAGCTTTAGAGGCGCGCTTGTACGAACTAGTCCGGACCCAAGTGCCCGGTCGGTGGCCGCCGCAAGCGAAATTTCAGAAGATACTTTCATGAACCTGGAAATCCTACTTCTCCTCATGGTGTTGCCCCCCCTGGCGGGCGCGGCCCTCAATGGCATCTTCGGCCGGCGCTTTTTGCAGGCCACCGTGTCCCTCATTGGATGCAGCGGGTCAGGCCTTTCCATGGTTTTTGCCCTGCTTTCAGCCTGGGCCTATTCCACGTCTGGAAGCCAGCCAGCACCTTTCATTCATAGCTACTTCACCTGGATTCAAGCGGGTGAACTGCACGCTGATTATGCCTTCTACTACGACCGGCTGACGCTGATCATGACCCTCATGGTCACGATCGTGGCGTTCCTGATTCACCTTTACTCCCGCGGGTATATGGAGCATGAGGGCGGCTACTACCGCTTCTTCACCTACCTGAACTTGTTCCTCTTCATGATGCTGACGCTGGTAACGGCGGCCAGCTACCCGCTGATGTTCGTGGGTTGGGAGGGCGTGGGACTCTGCTCTTATCTGCTGATTGGCTTTTATATTACGAAGAAATCCGCCTCCGACGCCGGCAAGAAAGCCTTCATTGTCACGAGAATCGGAGACGCGGGCTTTACCGTGGGCGTGGCCCTGATCTTCTGGACGTTCCACGCGCTGGATTTTCAGAGTGTATTTGCAACCGTCGGACGTACGCCGCTGAGAGAGTCCGAAGGCATCCTGACGGCGATTGGCCTGCTCCTTTTCTTCGGCGCAGCGGGCAAATCCGCACAGCTCCCCTTGTATGTGTGGCTGCCTGACGCCATGGAAGGCCCCACGCCGGTCAGCGCCTTGATCCATGCGGCTACCATGGTGACTGCAGGCGTCTACCTGGTGGCACGGTCGAGCATCATTTTTGCTCACGCTCCTTTTGCCCTCGAAGTCGTGGGATTCGTTGGCTGCTTTACGGCGTTCTTTGCCGGAACGATCGCCCTCACGCAGAATGATTTGAAGCGCATGCTGGCTTACTCAACCATCAGCCAACTTGGTTACATGTTCCTGGCTTGCGGCGCGGGTGTCTTCGCGGCCGGCATCTTCCACTTGATGACGCACGCATTCTTCAAGTCCCTGCTCTTCCTCGCCGCGGGAAGCGTCATGCACGCGATGAGCGGCGAATTGGACATGCGAAAGATGGGCGGGCTGCGGCATAAATTGAAAATCACTTACGCAACATTCCTGGTTGGCACAATCGCCATCTCAGGAATTCCCCCGCTGGCAGGCTTCTTCAGCAAGGACGAAATCCTGGCAGGAGCTTATGAAGGCCCTCTCGGCAAGCCCGTACTCTTCTGGATGGGGACGCTGACCGCCGCGCTCACGGCTTTCTATATGTTCCGCGGCCTCTATATGACGTTCTTTGGGGCGTCCCGGGTCGAGCCCGAAGCAGCGCACCATCTGCACGAGAGCAGTTCCAAGATGACAATCCCGCTGATGGTGCTTGCGTTCTTTTCCGTCATCGCCGGGTGGGTGAGCATGCCCAAAGCATTGGGTGGGAGTGAAGGCTTTGATCGTTACCTTGAGCCAGTATTCAACCCTGCCACCGAAGCTTTGCGCCACATTCCCTCTTCTGAGCCTCTTCTCAGCGCCGGAGCGCTGATGGGGTTCTCGATTCTCGCTGCCCTCCTCGGAATCGGGATTGCATCCTGGTGGTATCTGAAGTCAATCGAGATTCCGGATCAATTGGCGGAAAGATTCCCTGACCTTTACCGGATCCTGACGCACAAATATTACGTGGACGAATTCTACAACTGGCTTATCGTGCGCCCGCTGCACATTATTTCCGAAAAGTTCCTGTGGCGGGTTGTGGACGTCGGCGCCATCGACAATGTGATGGTGAACGGCACGGGCGAAAGCGCGAGCAATCTGGGCGACCTCTTGCGGCGCATCCAATCCGGCAATATCTCCAGCTATGCCACCTGGGTGCTGCTGGGCGCGGTTTTGTGGCTCTTGTATATTTTTGCGAACCAAACATAATCCGGCAGGGGGCGCCGCCTTACCCCCCGGCTCGGAATTGTGAAAGAAGTACTGATAGAAGCTATCTATGTCCTGGTACACGGCGCACATTCTCTCGATCATAACCTTCCTGCCCCTGGTGGGTGCGGTGGTCATTGCCCTATTTGGGCGCGAGCGGGCATCCTCCGCCCGCTGGATCGCACTTGGGTTTTCCCTGCTGACCTTCATGATCACCGTCTGCCTCTATTCGCGGTTTGACCCGAATATCGGCGGAATGCAATTTACGGAATTGTCCCGATGGATGAAGGTGCCGCCCGTCAACTACCATCTCGGAGTGGACGGCCTCAGCGCGCTGATGATCCTTCTGGCAGGGTTTCTGACGCCGCTTGCGGTATTGGTTTCCTGGAACAGCATCACCAGCCGGCGGGGTGAATTCTTCATCTTCCTACTGGCTCTGGAAACAGGAATGATGGGGGTTTTTGCCTCCCTCGACCTGATTCTCTTCTTCCTGTTTTGGGAAGTGATGCTGATCCCCATGTATTTCCTGATCGGCATCTGGGGCCATGAGCGGCGCGTGTACGCCGCCATCAAGTTTGTCCTGTTCACCATGGTGGGCTCGGCCTTGATGCTGGTGGGAATCATCTACCTCTACACCATTACGGACACATTCGATTTTCAGGGAATCCTGAATCACCTGATTTCGACTTCCGCCCTGTCTGCCAACGCGGAACGTTGGCTCTTTCTGGCCTTTTTCCTGGCATTTGCCATCAAGGTTCCCATATTCCCCTTCCACACATGGCTGCCCGATGCACACGTTGAAGCGCCCACCGCGGGGTCGGTGATCCTGGCGGGAGTTCTGCTCAAGATGGGGACATATGGCATGCTGCGCTTTTGCCTGCCATTGTTCCCCATTGCGGCGCGTGAGTTCGCCCCCGTAATTTGCGTTCTGGCCATCATTGGAATCATCTACGGCGCGCTTGTCGCCATGGTTCAACCCGATCTGAAGAAGCTTGTGGCTTACTCCTCGGTTGCCCATTTGGGATTCTGCGTGCTGGGGATTTTCGCCTTCCGGCCTGAAGCCATCGAAGGCGCCATCTATCAGATGTTCAGCCACGGTGTTTCCACCGGGGCACTCTTCATGCTGGTGGGGATGCTCTATGAGCGGCGGCATACGCGCCTGATCAGTGAGTTTGGCGGGCTGGCTACTTCCATTCCCGTCTATAGCACCTTCTTCCTGATTGTGGCGTTGGCCTCACTGGGACTTCCCCTCTTGAATGGATTTGTGGGTGAGTTTCTGATCATCGTCGGTTCGTATTACAGCCACGCAGCTTATGCCGCCTTCGCCTCCGCCGGCGTCGTTTTGGCTGCGGTTTATCTGCTCTGGATGTACCAGCGGGTGTTCTACGGTGATGTCACCAATGAAAAGAACCGCACACTGCCCGATTGCGACTTTCGCGAGAAATTGATTCTAACCATTATGGTCGTCGTCATCATTGCCATGGGGATTTATCCCCAACCCTTCTTGCGGCGCATGGATCGGGGAGTCAATTCCCTGATGATGCGCATGGAGCAGCCCTCCGTCATCCTGGTGAATCGCGCCCCCGCCGGGCACATGGGGGTTGGCCGATGATTCCCTCACCTCTCGACACGATGCGGATTCTCCCGGAAATTGTCCTTTCCGTCTCCGCCATCCTGATCATGCTTCTGGAGCCATTTATCGGCGCCGCGCACAAGAAAATGTTGGGCTGGCTGGCTCTGCTGGGCATAGCCGCAGCAGGCGGGGCCACCGCATATCTTTCGATCAACTCCTGGCCGGGATTGGGACCTGCCTTTGGTGGAGCTGTAGCGTCTGACGAATTCAGCATTTACTTCATCTACCTTTTCCTGCTCGTGGCCGCCTTGGTGATTCTGGGGTCCATGGACTACCTGGAACGCGACCATGCCCAACATGGTGAGTTCTATGCGCTGATTTTAATGGCCACGGTTGGAATGTGCTTTATGGCGGCCTCCACCGACCTCATCATGATTTTCCTGGGCTTGGAGATTTCCTCCATCTCCACCTATATCCTGGCGGGTTATCGGCGGTCTGATCCGCTCTGCAATGAATCCTCACTGAAGTACTTCTTGCTGGGCTCGTTTGCCACGGCGTTTTTCCTGTACGGAATCGCCTTCGTTTACGGCATGACGGGAACCACCAACCTGCTGGGAGCCAGCACGCGTCTTGCTGAGTCCCCACAGTGGACGGCCTTTGCGCAGGTGGCCCTGATTCTGATGTTTGTTGGGCTGGCCTTTAAACTTTCAACCGTGCCCTTTCAGATCTGGGCGCCGGATGTGTATC